>NZ_JBCNBW010000007.1:0-61762 GCF_050478865.1 Aeribacillus pallidus
ACATTTAGTATAGAGCCTGATTTTTAAACGATTACGAGAGTTGGATCAAGCAGAAAAACAAACAGCCCATTCAGTTGTTTCAACAGACATAGAAGCAAATGAACAAGTAAGGAAAACGACCGTTAGAAATCGAAGCGAGCGGACGGCTCTATTGCGAGAGACAGCTCTTGAAGTGTTAAAAGAAAGTGAAGGACCCCTAAAAGGTGCTGACTTGAAACGGGAAGTAGAGCAACGGACGAACGAAAAAATTGCGAATATGACGACCTTTATGAGAGCGTTAGAGAAAATGCATCCAGAAGTAAAAAAAGTGGATCGAGGAACATACACAATCGTAGACGAAGCACACACATTGTAAAAAGATGTGTGTGCTTTCCTTTTACATCATCGTTTCTAAATCTTTTATCAATAACTCTTGATGGTCACTTGGTTCAACTTGTTTTGCTAGAGAATAAGCTGTTTCAAAAGCGGCTTTCGCTTCTGGAATTAAATGAAGTTGATAGTAGGCTCGTGCCAATGCTTCAAAGGCATAACCGAGATAAAAGGGAGTTAATCCACCTTTTTCACTAATTTCTATACATTTTTTCGCGTATTCGAGTGCGATTTCAGGTTTCCCAATAGTAACATATACCCGTGACAATTGCCAGTACCCGATTGACAAATGCTCGGCTGTATGGTTTTCTATTTCCGTCCAATGTAGAAATGAAGCATGACATAAATGAACCATTCGTTGGTTATCTTCTTCTGTACGATTCTCTTTTTCGAGTAAGTCCCAAACGTTATTAAAATATTGAGCGGCTAATTCGCGATGGGCCAGTGGGGTTATCGTCTTATTTTCAGCCATATTCGACACCTCTTCTAAAAATTTCGAATACTTAAATTATACAAAAAATAAGAAGGCAAGTAATCGTTTCCAAGAAAAATAAACAAGATTTCTCCATTTCTATTTCGTCCATTAATTTTGAAATGACACTTCATCAAGAAGAGAATGGAATTGGAAATGCGAAAACATTGCCATGAAAGCGTTCTCCCTATTACAATAACAGTCGTATGATTTCGAACGTAACTGGGAAAGGATGACACATACATGATAAAGTTGCCACAACAGCTCGAACAAATGATAAATGAACGCAAATCGTTATGGAAAGATGTTGATCAACATTTAATAGGAAAAGGTGGGTATACACCTTCAAACGAATCGATCTTATATGATGCCTTAACAGCTCTTTCCATCGGTAAAAACGTATTATTGAAAGGGCCGACCGGTTCCGGAAAGACGAAATTGGCGGAAACGTTATCGGCAATTTTTTCACAGCCAATGCATTCCATTAACTGTTCCGTTGATTTAGACGCTGAAGCGTTGCTCGGATATAAAACAATCGTTGAGAAAGACGAAAAAACAACGATTGAATTTATTGAAGGACCCGTCATTCAAGCGATGAAAAAAGGTCATTTATTATATATAGATGAAATTAATATGGCCAAGCCAGAAACGTTACCAATCCTAAACGGGGTTCTCGATTATCGCCGGACGATAACGAATCCATTTACAGGAGAAGTGGTAAAAGCCAGACCGTCCTTTGGAGTGATTGCCGCGATTAATGAAGGATATGTGGGCACGGTTCCGTTAAATGAAGCGTTAAAAAACCGTTTTGTAGTCATTGACGTTCCGTACATTCAAGGTGATGTCTTAAAGCAAGTATTAAAGGAACAAAGCCTTCAGCAAGATGATCGGCTGTTAACGAATTTTGTTCAATTATCAAATGATTTGCTTATCCAGGTTACGAACGGTCAAATTTCAGAGGAGGCAGCATCGATTCGCGCCCTTCTTGATACGGTTGATTTAACGGTTTACATGCCACCTTTACGTGCGATTCAACGTGGAATTATAGACAAGTTAGAAGACGAACGAGAAAAAGCGGCCATCCGGAATATTGCCGAAACGATTTTTGAATGAGGGATGTCCGATGAATCGATTTATTCAGTTTAACGACGAAAAAATAGATTCTTTTTTATTTATGCAACTAGCTGATTTAGCAAAAACGCTAACGAAAAATCCGAATATGGAAGTGGAATATGGTGTTCAATCGTATTTAGACGTAATCGGTGAAAAAATCTTCGTCAGCCACTTTTGGGACCATCGCTCGAAAGAAGATACGGTCGCTGGATTGAAAAGTGATGTGTTTTTACGCGCGATAGGCAGCTTCTATCACACTGACTTTCAAGAAGTGATTCGATACATCGAACTAATCAAACAAACGTCAATCCCGAGTTTTGCGAAACAATTATTTATGCTGGCAGAAGATACAAGGTTAGAAGATATTTGTATAAAAAAGCGTCCAGGCACGAAAAGCGTTTTTTCAAAACGGCGGATGATGTATAAAAAACATTTTGAAACACAGCTAAATGTCAATTTAGTAAAAAGTGTGTATACGGATGCTCTGTTTAACAGTTTATTTGGAATGATTCATGCAGAGTCACCAACGGAAGAGCCCCCATCGATTTCAGAACCATTAGACCGTGTCATTCCATTTATTCGCCATCAATTATCGAGAATTTTTGAAGCGGCGCATACAAGGGACATTGTTCACATTTGCATGGAACTAGTGGAAGTATTGGACGAGTTACTCGAAGAAGATATGTTGAATGAGTATTTTCACTTACCGGAGAACGTCTACCATGACGAAGAAGGTCTTGATTACCGCGATTTAAAACGCCAAGATCCACTGCAAAATTGTGATTTTCATGATAAGAAAAAAGACGGTGATGAAACGGTATTTGATGAAGAATTGAGGACATGGCATCGGGAAACGTCCGACCTATCAAAAACGTTTCTCCAATTCGATTTAGATCAAGGCACCCAATCTGATTTACTCGGTGAAGGGGTCCGTGAAGGAGACGAAGGGGACCAAGCGTTAGGCGTCGTTCAAGGTTCCGCTCGTCAATCCGTGAACAACGATTACACTTCTGCGGAAGCGACGGCGATGAAAAAAATGGACCGTTTAGGAGGAAGTGAGTCGTACGGAAAAGAGAACAAATATGCGGTTCCTATTTTTGTCGAGCCGACACTCTCAACGACGGAAGAAAAGCGTCATTACGAACAAATAAAAAAAGACATTCTCACCTATCAAAAGAAACTGAAAAATATGATTGAGAAAACGCTTGAGCATAAAAAAATACAGCCGCGCACCGATTTGCACATGGGACGGTTAAATAAAAAACTTGTTCGTTTCTTTACAGATAAAAACCCTCGACTGTTTTATAAAAAGCATGAACCGTCGAATGAAATTGATGCAGTGTTTACGTTGCTTGTTGATTGTTCAGCTTCCATGTACGATAAAATGGAAGAAACGAAACGAGGAATTGTTTTATTCCATGAAGCGTTACAATCATTAAAAGTTCCTCATGAAATCGTCGGTTTTTGGGAAGATACAAACGACGCAACCGAAACGTATCAGCCGAACTATTTTAAACATGTTATTTCATTTCAAACGTGTTTTCAAAGAACAATAGGTCCAAAGGTCATGCAGTTGCAGCCTGAAGAGGACAATCGCGATGGATTCGCCATCCGACTAATGACGGAGCGACTATTAAAGCGATCAGAAAAACAAAAGTTTTTACTCGTTTTTTCCGATGGAGAACCTGCCGCCTTGGGGTATGATCAAAACGGAATAATTGATACTCATGAAGCGGTTATTTTAGCCCGTAAACAAAGAATTGAAGTAATGAACGTTTTTTTAGCAAATGGAGAAATTGATGAAGGACAAAAGACAACCATTCAAAACATTTATGGAAAATACAGCATCCTCGTATCCAACGTAGAACAACTTCCGGACGTATTGTTCCCGTTGTTAAAAAAATTACTGTATAAAAGTATTTAACCTGTAGTGTATAAAAAGGAGGGGGTACGGATGGAACGGTTACGCCAAATACTTAAGCAAATTGACCATAAAGGGTACAAAGCGTATAAATCGACTCAAGGGACGTATCGCTTTCCACAATATGAATTAGCCATTGATTATGTACAAGGAGATCCGTTTGCCAGTCCATCTAAAATTCGAATCATTATCCCATGGGAACAGACCATCCTTACGAGAGAAGATACCCTTACCCGAAAACGAACGATTCATATCGAAGACTATATAACAAGACAAATTCATCGGGCCATTCAACGTGTCGGGAAACAGGTAAACGGATCAGGAAAAAGCGGACTTATTTGGATCGATCCGCCAGGCCAAGAAGTATTAGAGACAACGGCCGTTACGATTTCCCCCCGTTATCTAACCGTCTGTCTTTCCATCGGTTTACCGGCTCGTGGGCGTACCGTTCTTGGTAAAGAAGCAGAACGACTGTTGTTTGAACAACTTCCAACGGTGTTACAACAAAGTGTTTTTTCCCTGAAGCGGGAGTCGATTACATCTGTTATCCACTTGTGCGATCAGCAAGCAGCGATAAGGGAATATATGAAAAAGCATGGACTCGTGGCCTTTATTGGAAACGGCGCCATATTACCACGTGAAAGCGGAGTAAGTGATCGTCCATTAAAACAGGGAGCGGTTCCTTTTCAAAGTCCAAAAGAATTAGAGGTGGCCATTCCCGTTCCTCATCAACAAGAACCGATTCGGGGGATGGGGATTCGAAAAGGCATTACGTTAATCGTAGGCGGGGGATTTCATGGGAAAAGCACATTTTTGAAAGCCCTTGAACGAAGTGTTTACGATCATATCAAAGGGGACGGGCGAGAATTTGTTTTTACGGACGAGCAAGCGATAAAAATTCGTGCTGAAGACGGCCGAAGTGTCCAAAAGGTAAATATAAGCCCGTTTATTACTCACTTACCATTGGGGCGGAAAACCGATGCTTTTACAACTGATAACGCAAGCGGTAGTACGTCCCAAGCAGCCAACATCATGGAGGCACTCGAAGCCGGAGCGACGACACTTTTGATTGATGAAGACACAAGTGCGACGAACTTAATGATCCGTGATGCCCGTATGCAAGCGCTTGTTCAAAAGGATCACGAACCGATCACGCCATTTATTGATAAAGTAAAACAACTATATGAAGAAAAAGGTGTTTCGACAATTCTTGTTATGGGTGGGGCGGGTGATTATTTTGATGTCGCCGATTGTATTATTAAAATGGAACAATACAAACCGTATGATGTAACGGATGAAGCGATAAAGATTTCCCAAACGTACCCGACGGAGCGAAAAATGGAAGGAGGGATTTCGTTTGGTCAGATCAATGGTCGCGTCATTACGGAAACGTGTTTTAACAGTCAAAGAGGAAAAAAACAGAAAGTGGTCGCTAAAGGAAAACAGGTATTACAATACGGTTTATCGATTATTGATTTAGCAGCCGTTGAACAGCTCGTGCACCCGAGTCAAGTAAATGCCATCGGGGCCATTTTATTGTATTTAGAACGGAATAACTTGTTTCGAAAAGGATGGACCATTCCTGAAATTTTATCGTTTGTCCGTGACCAAATAGACCAGCATGGAATCCAGATTTTTTCTATGCAGAAAGGTCATCCTGGGGAACTTGTTTATGTAAGACCGTTGGAGCTTGCTGCAGCCATTAATCGATTTCGATTATTAAAGGTGAAATAAAAAGAAAAACGTCGCCTTCCCGGAAAGGAGGCGACGTTTTTCTTACAATTTATTTGCTAAAGATTTGATTTAGAAAATAAAAGATGTTCCGACGATGATGAGTAAAATAAATAGTACGACAAGTAGCACAAATGTTGAACCAAGATTTAAACCGCCAGAACCATAACCTCCATAGCCATAGCCACCATAACCGCATCCAAAGCCCATCATTGATTCACCCTTTCATTTATTTTTTATTAGGTTAGTTAATAACCACATCCACAGATAAAGGCTGCTCCTACAATAATAAGGAGAATGAACAATACGACAATTAACGCAAAATTATTATCTCTTCTTCCGAAATCAGACATGAACTAGCCACCCCTTTCATTTTTTCAATGTGATAGGAAGTTATCCTTCACATTAATTACAATATTCAATGAATGGAAAAAAGGGTGGATGGTTGTCCTAATATATGAAAAAAAATAATCAAAATCTTAAAAAACGAACTAAGCCGAAGCAATAGAGGTTCTTTCCGTTATGGCAGTTTAAAGAAAAGTGTTCCTTTAAAAAAATATAATTTCACACATCCAAGTTTTTCATCAATTGCTGTGCATATTTTACATACCGGTGTAAAGAAAAAGAGGAAGTTAGATCAAAGTAAGTGACAATTTCATCCGTCGGTTTTCCTTTTAAAAGGGCGTCCAAAATGCACTGGTTCCTTAAATGAAGCGCTGAAATTTTGCGTAAGCCAGCTCGTCGAACTTCTTCTTTGATCATTTCTTGTATTCCCCGTACGGATAAATATTTTGGACAGTTTGCTTCATAGTCATATTGAAAGCTAAAAGATACATTGTTGTAGGCGACAAATAAAGGATGATCTGAAAAATAGTGTGGACGTACTTCTTTTGGGATAGAGCGATAATACGTGATTAAGTGATGATGAATTTTATCAGATATGACAAATGTCCGCGTTCTTTTTGCTGAACGAACGACGATTTCTTTTTGAGCGAAGTTAACGTCTTTCATTTTGATTTGCGATAGTTCTGTTGGCGTTAAACCAATGTATCGAACGAGGAGAACGATCGCTTGATTGCGATGTTTTAAGTCTTTACGAGCGGAGGGAACGTGATCCGGTAAATAATCCTGATCAGCAAACGAATGATACAACCGCTCAAATTCATCATCTTGGATAAAGTCATTCTTGGAGAGGGGTCTTAACGTTTCCGTATCCGTTAAATCCGTAATCTCACAGCCGACATTAATCGAAAAATGGTGAAATAGACGGTTGATGACGACACCAATCCGGCGAATCGTTGCGTGCGAATAGTTTGCCTCATGTAAAGTCTGGAAAAACGATTGTAATTGATCTACCGTTAACTTGCGCATCATTGCTTCGTTTGTTTCACCAAATGTATGTTCCATCCAGCGAAAAAAGTGAAGTAAATCCGAGCGATACCGTTTGATGGTCGAAGGCTTCCGGCCTTTGCCTAGTAACATTTCATAAAAACGATCAACAAATGAAGGGGTTTCGTTCATATCCAATCCTCCTACACGAATAATTTCACGCATCCAATTTTTTATATAAATTATACAAATAAATGAAATAGTTTCCAAGGGAAAAAAGAGAAAATTTTACGAATGGTAAGCTTTCGAATCATATTTTTATTCATTGTAAGCATATATTAACAACTGTGATAAAAAGAAAAGGTTGCATGTGATGGGAATTTATTAAAAAGCCATTGTATTTCATGAGAAGAAATGGTAAAATCAGTTTAACTTAATAAGAGCTTATCAAGAGTGAACGAGAGATCGGGCTCGATGACTTCACAGCAACCTGCCATTTTGCAAGGTGCTCCAACCCGCAAAGCATTCGCTTTGGATGATAAGAACGGACGAAAACTCTTTTCCCATCATTCATGGCGAAAAGAGTTTTTTTATTTCCTCCGTTCTATCCAAATTTCATAAAGGAGGAAATGGGATGAAAGGGAATGTGGTGTTAAGGGGCTATTTGGCCAGCCATTGCACAGTGGATGCTTTTGTGAGTCATGTGAAAAATTGTGTTATTCAACAGCTGAGAGAATTCGGATGTGACACAGAACTGTATTTAGATTCACAGCCTAATTTTTTTCTGTTTTACGGTCATGTGAATAATGAGCTATATCATCTGTTATTAACTCGGAACGAAGTGGATCAGTTGAAAGCAGCGGGTCCATATGCGTTAGATCGGGCGTTATGGGAGGTTATTTTCACGAGATACAATTACAATCAAAAAAAATTTTCCAGTTCCTATTTAAAGCTTGTGTTTTGTGAAACGAGCGATGATGGGGAGGGAGACATATAATGACCATTACCTCTTTTAATCATGTAGGAATTATGGTATCAGATATCCAATCATCTAAAAAATTTTATCAACAAGTGTTAGGGTTAAAAGTAATGGAAGAGTTCGTTCACTCGAACGGAGAATTGCATTTAGCATTTTTAGGAAAAGATAATCAAACGATCATTGAACTTATAGAAGGATACAATCCAAATCTTCCGGTTGAAGGAAAGGTTCATCATGTTGCATTTTCTGTTCAAGATATTGAAAAAGAAAAAGAACATTTGCAATCATTAGGTGTACCTCTTGTTTGGAATGACATTACCACTTTACCAAATGGGGGGAAATATTTATTTTTTCACGGTCCAGACGGGGAATGGATTGAATTGTATGAAAAACGTGTAGAAGATAATTAATGAAATATATGGGAAAAAGGCTATTGGAGAGAAAAGACATTAAAATCTTGCCAATAGCCTTTTTAGTGGCTTAATTCGTATATTTTTTTCAATTTTTCCCGAAAGACATCGAGATGTACAAAACGTGCTTCCCGTAGCACTTCTTTTCCATCCATAAACAATATCATCACAGGTGCTGTAAAGATTGATAAATAACCAGCCACTTCAGGGACATCATCCGCATTGACTACGCCAAGTTGGATATCCGGAAAATCTTCTAACACGTTTTTAAGTTGTGGAAACAAGGCATGACAGACACTACAATTGGTTCGCATAATGTATACGAATGAAAAACGATGGTTTGTGATGAACTGTTCTATTTGAGAGATAGAAGCTAAAACATTTTGCTCATTCAATATTAATCCTCCCTTTTATTAAAGTTAACAATACCTATTATAGTATATTTTTCATCAAAAAGATATTCGAAGGATCAGAAATAAAAATTGACATTTACGTAAGCGTAAAATAAACTATATTCAGAATAATCAAATAAATGGTGAGCACAATGGAACAATACACAATTTCTCAACTATCCTCCGAATTTGAAATTAGTACCCGGACTATTCGCTATTATGAAGAAAAGGGACTTTTATCCCCAAAACGGACGAATACAGGGCAACGGATTTATACGAAAACTGATCGTGCTATTTTAAAATTAATATTACGAGGAAAACGATTTGGATTTTCTCTTGATGAAATAAAAGAAATGATCCAACTTTTTAACCAAGATCGTTCAGGAAAAAAGCAATTGGAAAAAACAATTGAGTACGGTGAGACAAAATTAAAGGAGGTGAACGAAAGGATAGAGGATTTAATGTACTTAAAAAAAGATTTAGAAGCAATTCTTCAAGATTTTAAAGAAAGGTTACGTCTATTAAGGGAGGGATAATGATGAATATTTCACAATTCTTAGCTCGTAATGCTCGAAAATTCCCAAATAAGTTGGCTTATATTGATGGAAGTAATTCTTTAACGTATAGCGAAGTCGATAACATCGTCAATCGGCTTGCTTCATCTTTATCGAGATTACACATTCAGCCAAATGATAAGGTAGTTTTATATTTACCCAATGGATTGGAATTTGTGTATGCCTATTTTTCCGTCTTGCGCTTAGGTGCAATCGTTGTTCCGATAAATACCCGATTAGCTAAAGAGGAAGTAAAATACATTCTCGAACATAGCGATGCAAAAGCAATCATTGCTCACCATACGTTGTCTCAACAATTAAACCCTCTCATCAACGAACTGGACCTCTTTTGGATTCATACCGGAAGTAATTCCCCACCTTGGATATCACTTGAGACGTTAATTAATGACGGCTCACCTCACTTGATTGAATGTAACCGCCATGATGATGACGATGCTTCCATATTATATACTTCTGGAACGACTGGAAAGTCGAAAGGTGTTTTGTTTACCCATCGAAATATTTTAACTGTAGCAAATATGATGGTCATTGAAACAAACATGAATAAAGATAGTCGATTATTACACATGATGCCGCTTAGCCATTGTGCACCACTACATCTTTTTTTCATCGGTGGTCTGTATGTCGGAGCTACGCATGTTTTAGCCTCACAATTTACTCCAAAAGATTTTCTTCATCTCATTCAGTTGCACAAAATTACACACTTCTTTGGGGCTCCAGTTGCTTATTTACTCACTGCTAAACAATCCGATATCGATGAATATGATTTATCTTCAGTAAAGTATTGGTTGTATGGCGGAGCACCATTATCGACACAGGAAGTTCAATTTGTTCAGCAAAAATTTAAATCGGATCGATTTATGTGCCTGTATGGGTTAACGGAAGCGGGACCAAATGGGATATATTTATCACCTGAGGAACATCGTGACAAAGCTGGAAGTATTGGTAAACATGCCGCACTACATTGTGAAGCGAAAATAGTTAATGAAAAAGGGGAAGAGGTTAAGGTAGACGAAATCGGGGAAATCGTATTAGCTGGTGAAGGAACGATGAAAGGTTACTATAAAGATCCAGTAAAAACAGCAGAAACCATTCGGAATGGGTGGCTATATACTGGGGATTTAGCCCGAAAAGATAAAGATGGATATATATGGATTGTGGACAGAAAAAAAGACATGATTATTTCTGGAGGTGTGAATATCTATCCGAAAGAAATTGAAGACGTGTTAAAAACGCATCCATCGATATCAGATGTTGCTATCATCGGGGTTCCACATCCGGATTGGGGAGAAACGGCCAAGGCGTTTGTTGTGACAAATGAGCACATTCCTAATCTCGAAGAAGAATGCAAGCGTTTTCTTGAAGGAAAAGTGGCTGATTACAAAATTCCACGTCTATTTGAAACAATCGATGAACTTCCTCGGAATGCTTCAGGAAAAATATTAAAGCAGCTATTACGTCAAAAGGAGGTAAAGGCATGAAGCCTTTAAACCAAGTTGATCCCCATTTCTTATGGAATGTAAAAAAATTAATGGATCCCAAGTTGTACGCATTTACAGAAGAAATGCTTCAAGATTTTTGGCGTAAATGTATGACAGATTTTGATCGTCGTGCTGTTCATACTGATCGTGAAGGACAACCACGGTTAATCAAATATGATCGGTTCGGTAACGATATTTCAGAGGTTTGGGTAAATGAAGGGTATAAACAAACGGTACAAGAGACTTATGCAACTGGAATTGTTGGCTATGTCCATAAATTGATTCCTGATCTCGGACAAAAAGGTAATTATGTATATTCATATGCATTAGGATACTTATTGTCTCAAGTTGAGCCCGGCTTTTACTGTCCAGTCACCTTGACGATGGCTACCGCCTATATTTTAGAACACTTTGCTGATGATTGGTTAAAAGAAAAATATTTACCTCACGTGACATCTACAGGGGACGTCGAATTATATGAAGGGGCAACGTTTTTAACGGAACGTCAAGGAGGATCAGATGTCGGAGCGAATGTAGTAAAAGCAGTACCAGAAGGCAATCATTATAAAATTTATGGTGAAAAATATTTTGCAAGTAATGCAGGAACGTGCGGAGTTGCCACCGTCTTAGCACGGATAGAAGGGGGCCCACCGGGGACAAAAGGTTTAAGCCTATTTCTTGTTCCTTGGCGTAAAGATGACGGAACGTTAAATGGTATCCACATCCGCCGTTTAAAAGATAAACTCGGAGTGAGAGCCGTTCCATCGGCGGAGGTAGTGTTTGAAGGGGCTGAAGCTTACCTAGTAGGAGATCCAACCAAAGGATTTTACTACATGATGGAGGCATTAAATTTGTCTCGTGTATGTAATGCCATAGCCTCCATAGGCATTATGAAACGCGCGTTAGAAGAATCCAAGAGTTATGCGGTAGAACGAGCGGCTTTTGGAAGAAAATTAATTGAATTTCCAATGGTTCAACAAACACTTTGTAATTTAATAGCCAGACAAGAAGTTCAAACGAGCGCTTGTTTTCAATTCATCCATTTCTTTGACAGAGTGATGAGTAATCTAAGCCAAGTAACGAAGGTAGAAAAAGCCTGGAACCGATTAATCATTGCTCTATTAAAAATGCGTACTGCAGAAGAAGCGATTACCTTTGCGCATGAGGCAATTGAAATCCATGGAGGCAATGGTTATATCGAAGATTTTATCACTCCAAGATTGTTGCGTGATGCCCAAGTGTTAACCGTTTGGGAAGGAACTGCGAATATTTTAGGGTTAGAAGTTTTAAGATTAATAAAAAAATATAATATTCATGAAACATTTGAGGAGTATATTCATAACGAATTAGTAAAACTCCCTGTACATCTACATGCACATAGACATGTAGTAAAAGAAGGGCTTCTCGAATTACAAGAGCTTCTTACTTCATTACAGAATGAAAAAGAAGAAGTATGGAGCTACTATGCAAAAAAAATAGCCAACCGAATGTGTGACATTTATTTAAGTGTGGTCGCGTTAAAAGATGCAGCTGAAGGTGGAAAGCGGTATGAAATCATTGCTAAACTATTTTTACAACATATTTGGAAAAATCGTATTTTAGAAGAAGAACGACTTTCTGAACAATACTTTTCCATTATTTTTAACCCTGAGGAAGTACCTATTTCAAAAGAATAAGTAATAAATAAAATTATTATGTAAACAAAATCCTTGCCATAGAAATGGTAAGGATTTTTATTATTGAGAGCGTTTTGAATAAAAATACATAATTATGAAATTTGTGTTGCTTGCTACTGTATTTTATTATATAATTACTAGCAATTACAAAGAATAATTATTACATAACATGAATAAATATAAAAATATTTGATTTCATATTAAAGGTGGGAATATGATGGGACTTGCTGAAATGATTCATAACGATGTGATTACAAACTTAAAGGGAAAGGATTTGTTATCTTTATGGGATCTATCTTCAAAAGAAATTGAAAGTTTAATAGCCTTAGCCATTGAGTTAAAAAAGGGAGATGCGATTCATTTTCAACCATTAGCTGGAAAAACATTGGGGATGATTTTTGAAAAACATTCAACGAGGACACGCGTTTCTTTTGAAGTAGGTATGTATCAATTAGGTGGTCACGCTTTGTTTTTAAGCAATCAAGATATTCAACTCGGACGTGGTGAATCCATACCAGACACGGCTCGCGTGTTATCCGAATATGTGAATGGAATAATGATTCGAACGTTTGAACAACAAAAAATTATTCAACTAGCCGAATATGCCTCCGTTCCAGTGATTAACGGGTTATCGGACGATTATCATCCGTGTCAAGCATTGGCCGATTTATTAACCATATACGAATTGAAAGGACGAATGAAAGACATTTCCCTTGCCTATATTGGAGATGGGAATAACGTTGCGCATTCATTAATTATTGTGGCTACAAAAATGGGGATGAATATTCGAGTAGCAACTCCTCCATCATACGAACCGAATGAATGGGTGGTAAAAAAAGCAAAGGAACTAGCGAAGCAAACAGGGGCGACGATTCTTATAACGCATGACCCTTATGAGGCAGTCAAAGGAGTTGATGTCGTCTATACCGATGTTTGGGCAAGTATGGGCCAAGAGGATGAAAATGATATACGAAAACAAATTTTTTCTCCATATCAAGTGAATGGGCCACTTATGAGCATCGCGAACAAAGATGCGATCTTTTTACATTGTCTTCCTGCTCATCGTGGTGAAGAAGTAACCTCCGATGTGATTGATGGTCCGCAGTCAAAAGTGTTTCATCAAGCTGGAAATCGTCTTCACGTTCAAAAGGCGTTGTTAGTGGCTCTTTTAGGAGATTAGTCGGAGAAGATTTCTCATAATTCAAGTGGTTTTCTCATAAAACTAAAATCTTTTCCCATAAATGAATCTTTTTTGCTCATAAATTGAAAAATTTTTCCCATAAACGTGTCATTTTTGCTCATAAAAGTAAAAATTTTTTCTCAAACGATTATTTTAACTCATAATCGAAAAAAGATATACGAATCTTATGGTTTTTGTCTGAATCGGAATGATTAATACGGGCAAAGTGATTACGACTACCGACTTTGAAAAGGCGACCTTCGTGAAAATGTTCACTTGGTCGCCTAACACCTTTTACCCTAAATAATTTTCAACTTCTTGGCACACTTCTTCTGCGGATAGGCCACGTGCGTCAATGACTCGTCCAGCAGTCACGACATTTTGCATGCCCATCACGTTTTCGTCTTGACCTGAAATCACACAGCAGTCGCAGCCTTTAGCATCTTCCTCTTGTTTCAAGTCCACCACATCATATCCACGTTCACGTAAGGCATCTTGAACATTTGTTAACGATGATTCTACACCAATTTTAGCCACATGCACACCTCCTCACATCCTTAATTTGAGTAGGGTTGCCTATTTTTATTCCTTATCTCATTCATAATTTTGCTCTAAAAGAAAAAAATACGATTGGAGGTGATCTGCTTGAAAAAAAGAAAAAAAGATCCATCAACGATTGGATTATCGTCGTCTCAAGTGGAAGGTCAAGGAACTACTCAACAAGAAACTGGTTCCCAATCCTTGGACTCGTCACGAAAAAAACAAAAAAGAATGTAAACAAAAAACTACCAATGAAACAGAGATGGTTCCATTGGTAGTTTTTCTCGTCACGTTATTTTAGTATCTGCCGGGCTTCCCCTAATCGTGGACATTTATACACATTTTATTAAAAGGACCAAAAAGAAAAAATGTCGGAAAAATCATAATCCCCGGATTCCAAGGAAATCATTTTTCAAGAAGGAACTTTTACTTAGCTCGACAAAATATCTCAAACATTAACGGACTTTTGTCATTCGTTGTCATCTCATGCGCTTCCCAAGGAAATAACAGATTTCCAAAACCTTTCACGAGTAATTTCTTTGAGTCCGACGTTTTTTTCTATTGATAGGTATGATATCCTTTTAAAGGTGTGACTGATTGACATAAGGGGGAGCTCGATGGAAACATCCACTGTTGTTTTCTTAGCGTTTGTAGGCGCTTCCATTACCGTTTGTATCTATTCTCTAGCTCAATACATAAAAAGTAGAAAGCTTCCATCAATGACAATTACAGAAAAGGAACTACATCAACATCTTTCTCGTTATAATGGATCCACCATGGGACATTTACTTTTTTTAAATGATAAATCATTTTTTTGGAACGAAGAGAAAACGGTATTAATTGCCTTTCGAAAAGTAGGTCGTAAACTAATTGTTTTCGGGGATCCAATTGGAAAAGAGCAGGAAATAGCTGATTCGCTCTTACAATTTAAACGTTGGGCTGAAACCTATAAATGTACTCCGATTTTTTATCAAGTCAATCCGACTTTTTTATCTTGTTACCATGATCTTGGGTATAAATTTTATAAATTAGGTGAAGAAGCGAAAGTCAATTTACAACAATATTCGATTGCTGGTAAAAAAGGGGCTAGGTTACGGACAAGAAGAAATAAATTTTTACGGAATGGATACGAATTTAAAGTGATTTACCCACCATACAACAACAAATTGTTATCCGAATTAAAGCTAGTATCGGATTCATGGTTAAATGGTCGAAAAGAGAAAAGTTTTTCTGTCAGCTTTTTTGATGAGGATTACGTCTCTCGCTTTCCTATTGCTCTATTAAAAGGACCTGACCATTCGATTATAGCTTTTGCCACCTTAGCGATAGGACATGAGGTAACAGGCAAGACTATGACGATCGATTTAATGCGGCATATCGCCAATCAGCCTCATGGAACCATGGACATGCTTTTTGTATCAATCTTAATATGGGCTAAAGAAAAGGGATTGGAATGGTGTAGTTTAGGAATGTCTCCACTGGCAAACGTAGGGACCAACCGTTATGGATTTGTTAGTGAAAAAATTGGACGATTTTTATTTTTACATGGAAACATGTTTTATAAGTTTAAAGGATTGAAAGAGTTTAAGGATAAATTTGCTTGCACTTGGGAATCGAAATATTTAGCTTATAAAAAAGGTTTATTACCTATGATTTGTTTACAAATCATTTTAGTCATTCATCAAGTACCAGGAATGGGCATGACATCTAACAAAAATCCCCGAAAAACAAGACAGAAAGCAAGTTAAGGGGAAGGATGTTATGTCCTTTTTTGCTTAGAAAATTTTTCGATAAAATCGAACAACATTCTACAAAAGTAGCAAAATTTCAACATGGATTTGTAAGCGCTTTAAAAATCTTTACAAAAAATTTTGGGGGACAAAAAAAGATTGTTATAACGCACATGTAAGCGTTTTCTTAAACATTTAATAAAACAGAATGTTCAAAAAATTATTAAAAAGGGGGTTGAAATTCGTACTTAACGGTCGTATGATTGATGACAACTAAGGAACAAGGTATAAGTTTCCACTCAAAATACATTTTCAAAAAAGAATTGGATTATGACGACTTTGTAGAATCAAAAGCAGTTTAGAGATAGGTGATAGTGATGAGAAGTGACATGATCAAGAAGGGAATTGATCGAGCGCCACATCGGAGCCTGTTATATGCAACTGGTGTTCGAGCGAAAGATTTAGACAAACCATTTATCGGTGTTTGTAACTCGTATGTTGATATTATTCCAGGGCACAAACATTTACGTGAATTTGCGGAGGTTGTCAAAGAAGCGATTTGGGAAGCAGGAGGAGTTCCATTTGAATTCAATACAATTGGGGTTGACGATGGGATTGCAATGGGTCACATCGGGATGCGCTATTCACTACCAAGTAGGGAACTTATTGCCGATGCAGCGGAAACAGTTATCAATGCCCACTGGTTTGATGGGGTGTTTTATATCCCGAATTGCGACAAAATCACACCAGGAATGTTAATGGCGGCTGTACGCACCAATGTTCCATCCGTTTTTGTTTCCGGTGGACCGATGGAAGCGGGGGTTTCCTCCAAAGGTAAAACGCTGTCACTCGCATCTGTATTCGAAGGAGTTGGCGCGTATCAATCGGGAATGATCACAAAACAAGAACTGGATGATCTTGAACAACACGCCTGCCCGACATGTGGTTCTTGTTCGGGCATGTTTACAGCTAACTCTATGAACTGCTTAATGGAAGTATTAGGAGTAGCGCTACCTGGCAATGGAACAATCGTAGCTACTTCGAAACAACGATATCAACTCGTGTACGAAGCGGCGAAACAATTAATTGAAATGGTGAAACATGATGTTCGACCACGTGACATCATCACTAAACAAGCGATTGATGATGCGTTTGCTTTAGATATGGCCATGGGAGGCTCAACCAATACGGTCCTTCACTTGTTAGCTATTGCAAACGAAGCGGGAATTGACTATGACTTAGATCGAATTAACGAAATTGCCAAAAAAGTTCCTTACTTAGCGAAAATTAGCCCGGCCTCAGATTATTCTATCGGAGATGTTCATCGAGCAGGTGGAATCAGTGCAATCTTGAAGGAACTGAGTGATTTAGGTGTCTTACATGACGAACGGAGAACTGTCACTGGTCAAACGCTATATGACAATATTAAAAATGCAGTTATTTTAGATGACCAAGTCATTCGTCGAAAAGAAAATCCTTATCGAAAAGACGGTGGATTATCCATATTAAGAGGCAACTTAGCCCCTGATGGAGCTGTCATTAAGGTGGGGGCAGTGGATCCTTCCATTCAAAGATTTTTAGGGGAAGCTATTGTTTTTAATTCGCAAGATGAAGCGATTAAAGGAATTGAAAATGGGACGGTTCGAGAAGGTCATGTAGTGGTCATTCGTTATGAAGGACCAAAAGGGGGACCAGGAATGCCCGAGATGTTAGCCCCTACGGCCCAAATTGTCGGAAAAGGCTTAGGAACAAAAGTAGCACTTATTACGGACGGGCGTTTTTCAGGAGCAACACGAGGAATTTCAATTGGACATATCTCTCCAGAAGCAGCAGAAGGTGGTCCAATTGCCTTTGTAGAAAATGGCGATCCAATTCTCATTGATTTAACACAACGAACGATTCAAGTGCTTGTAGATCAAGAAGAATGGGAAGAGCGTAAGAAAAATTGGAAACCATTTGAACCGAAAATCAAATCCGGCTATTTAGGACGCTATTCAAAACTAGTAACATCAGCAAATACAGGCGCGATATTAAAAATATAAAAATCAGAATATTAAAAAAACGATGATGAGGACAAAGTAAGAGGACTAGGTATTTACAGAGAGCCGGGGGAGCTGGAAACCGGTAATACCCCCTCTTACGACATCACCTCGGAGTGCTGTCTTGAAACGAAAGGAGTAGGGATGGCCGAGTGTTCAACACTCGTTATCAAAAGGACAACTTCGGTTGTTCATGAGGTGGCATTTGCGAAAATGTCACGAAGTAGGGTGGTACCGTGAAGCTTTTTCACCCCTGCAACTTCCATTGGGAAGGTGCGTGGGTTGGAAAAGCTTTTTTCATTATGAATTAGAGGAGGGATTGGGGTGAAGTCAGAAATGATGACGGAACCGAAAACAGAGCCGTGGACTGGAGCCCAGCTGTTAATGCAGTGCTTAAAAGAAGAAGGAGTAGAAGTGATTTTTGGGTATCCAGGTGGAGCCGTTTTACCAATCTACGATGCGATTTACGATACGCCAATCAAACATGTTCTGACACGTCATGAGCAAGGGGCCATTCATGCGGCAGAAGGATACGCTCGAGTTTCCGGAAAACCAGGGGTAGTCATTGCGACTTCAGGACCAGGAGCAACCAATTTAGTAACCGGAATTACGGATGCGATGATGGATTCGATTCCATTGGTCGTTTTTACTGGTCAAGTGGCCACGCAGGTCATTGGGACGGATGCCTTCCAAGAAGCAGATATTATGGGAATTACGACTCCGATTACTAAACATAATTATCAAGTTCGAGATGTACATGAATTACCACGGATTGTGAAAGAGGCGTTTCACATCGCTACTACCGGTCGCCCAGGACCAGTTGTCATTGATATTCCAAAAGACATCTCGATTTCTGATGGTGCGGTAGATTTTCAAGGAGACATTTATTTACCTGGTTACCAGCCAACCATTCATCCAAATTTTATGCAACTGAAAAAAGTCATTCATGCCCTTGAAAAAGCGGAAAAACCGGTCTTGCTCGGTGGAGCCGGAGTTCTTCATGCCAAAGGGGCAAACGAATTTGTTGCATTTGCTGAGCGTTGGAATCTTCCTGTGACCACTACATTATTAGGTCTTGGAAGTATTCCAGGAGACCATCCACTCTTTTTAGGAATGGCAGGGATGCACGGTACGTTTGCGGCAAATCGTGCACTGTATGAATGCGATGTGTTAATTAACATTGGTGCACGTTTTGATGATCGATTAACAGGTAACTTAAAACATTTTGCCCCAAAAGCAACGGTTGTCCATATAGATATCGATCCAGCAGAAATAGGGAAAAACGTTCCAACTGCAGTTCCAATTGTGGCCGATGCTAAGGAGACGTTGAAACAACTGTTACAAATGGAAGGTCAGATTCCTTCGTATGACTCATGGCTTAATCATTTAAAAGACTATGAACTTGAATTCCCACTATGGTATGAAGCAAATGAAAATATCTTAATGCCGCAACAGCTTGTGGAACTAGTCCATAAAATTACGAACGGTGAGGCCATCGTTACAACAGATGTCGGTCAACACCAAATGTGGGCCGCCCAATATTTTCGAATGAAGTATCCTCATCGTTGGGTTACTTCCGGTGGTTTAGGAACTATGGGGTTCGGGTTCCCAGCAGCGATTGGAGCACAATTAGCTTCAAAAGAAGCAACGGTTGTGTCGTTAACCGGAGATGGTGGATTTCAAATGACGTTCCAAGAATTAGCTGTTGTAAAAGAAATGAATTTACCGGTTAAAGTTGTCATCTTCAATAACTATTCGTTAGGAATGGTACGCCAATGGCAACAGCTCTTTTATCAAGAACGATACTCCCATTCATTAATTCCAGTACAGCCGGATTTTGTCAAGCTAGCTGATGCCTTCGGTATTAAAGGTTATAGAATTACCAATCCATGTGAAGCAGATTCCATTTTACAAGAGGCGCTTTTATCAGACGAACCGGTAGTCGTTGATTGCCTTGTTAAACGTGATGAAAATGTCTACCCAATGATTGCACCAGGAAAAGGAATTCACGAAATGGTGGGGGTGAAAAGATGAAGCGAATCATCACGGCGTTAGTGAACAATCGAAGTGGCGTCCTTAATCGCGTTACAGGTGTTATGAGTAAACGCCAATTCAATATCGAAAGTATCACGGTTGGGCTAACGGAAACAGACGGTGTTTCACGGATGACGTTTGTCGTTCACGTAGAAGATGATCGGAAGCTGGAACAATTGATTAAGCAGCTAAACAAATTAATTGATGTCTTAAAAGTGTCAGATATTACGGACCAATCCATTGTTGCCCGTGAACTAGCGTTGATAAAAGTGATTAGTAATCCTCAAGTTCGAAGTGAAATTGGTGGCATTATTGAACCATTTCGGGCCTCCATCATTGATGTCAGTCGAGATAGCGTCACGGTCCAAGTAACAGGTGACTCTGAAAAAATTGAGGCCTTAATTGAATTGTTAAAACCGTATGGCATTAAAGAGCTTGCGAGAACGGGTCTTACCGCTTTTCCGCGTGGTTCACAAAAGCCTACTACTCAAGTGAAACAAGTATCTTTAATATAAAAAATTAACTAAAAGGAGTGTTGATCATGGTTAAAGTTTATTATGAAAACGATGTACAAGAATCTGTATTAAAAGGAAAGCAAGTGGCTGTTATCGGCTATGGATCTCAAGGGCATGCCCATGCACAAAACTTACGAGACAATGGTTACAATGTCGTTATCGGTTTAAGAAAAGGGAAATCATGGGACCAAGCCCAAAAAGATGGCTTTCACGTGTATCCAGTACGTGAAGCTGTTCAACAAAGCGATGTAATCATGGTCCTGCTACCTGATGAACATCAACCCAAGGTATATAAAGAAGAAATTGAACCATATTTACAGCCTGGTAAAGCATTAGCATTTGCGCACGGCTTTAATATTCATTATCACCAAATTACTCCACCAGCACATATCGATGTATTTTTAGTGGCACCGAAAGGTCCTGGTCACCTAGTTCGTCGCCAATTTGAAGAAGGAGCAGGGGTGCCTGCATTAGTCGCCGTTTATCAAGATGTGACGGGTGTAGCCAAACCGCTAGCACTTGCTTATGCAAAAGGAATTGGAAGTGCCAGAGCCGGGGTGTTAGAAACAACGTTTAAAGAAGAGACTGAAACCGATCTATTTGGAGAGCAAGCCGTTTTATGCGGAGGCTTAACTTCACTAGTCAAAGCAGGATTTGAAACATTAGTAGAAGCTGGTTACCAGCCAGAAGTGGCTTACTTTGAATGCTTACACGAATTAAAGCTGATTGTTGACTTAATGTACGAAGGTGGACTCGAATACATGCGTTATTCGATTTCAGATACGGCTCAATGGGGTGATTTTGTTTCCGGACCACGCGTTGTAAATCAAGAAACGAAACAACGGATGAAAGAAGTATTAGCAGACATTCAATCAGGTAAATTCGCTAAAGAATGGTTACTCGAAAATCAATTAAATCGTCCACAATTCCATGCGTTGAATGACAGAGAAAAAGACCATCCAATTGAACAAGTGGGACGTGAACTCCGTAAAATGATGCCATTTGTGCGGCGAACGAAAAAGGATGTGGTTGCTCATGCGAAAAATTGATGTCTTCGATACAACGCTACGAGATGGAGAACAAACGGTCGGTGTCAATTTGAATACGGTCGAAAAGCTCGAAATTGCTAAACAGCTTGAACGCCTTGGAGTAGATATTATGGAGGCGGGTTTTCCCGCTTCCTCTAAAGGAGATTTCGAAGCAGTTCAGATGATAGCCAAGACGATCAAACACTCCTCCGTTACTGGATTAGCGCGTTGTTATCAAAAGGATATTGACATAGCTTGGGAAGCGTTAAAGTATTCAGAAGAACCACGTATTCACGTGTTTTTAGCTACATCTCCGATTCATATGAAATACAAGCTACGAAAAACACCTGAAGAAGTGATCGAAACAGCCGTTCAAGCGGTGACTTATGCTAAACGCTTGTTCCCACATGTACAATGGTCTGCGGAGGATGCATGCCGATCAGATTGGAAGTTTCTGGCTAAGGTTATTGAAAAAGTAATTGAAGCAGGGGCGACAGTGATCAATATTCCAGATACAGTAGGCTACATTACCCCGAAAGAATACGGAGCGTTATTTACTTATTTACGTGAAAACGTGAAGAATATCGATCAGGTGAAATTGTCTGCCCATTGTCATGATGATTTAGGATTAGCGGTCACAAATACATTGGCAGCTATCGAGCATGGGGCCCTCCAAATTGAAGGGACCATCAACGGAATTGGTGAGCGTGCAGGGAATGCGGCCATTGAAGAAGTGGCTGTCGCATTAACGATTCGAAAAGACTACTATCAAGCCCAAACAAATCTGAATTTACAAGAAATTAAACGAACGAGTGATCTGGTCAGTAAATTAACAGGGATGATGGTTCCGGCGAATAAAGCGGTTGTTGGAGCTAACGCATTTGCTCACGAATCAGGCATTCATCAAGACGGTGTCTTAAAAGAAAAATTAACCTATGAAATTATCACACCAGAAATGGTTGGAGTTTCATCCAATCGAATCGTTCTTGGCAAACATTCTGGTCGACACGCATTTAAAGAAAAAGCGTTGGAACTTGGTTTTGATTTAACAGAAGAGAAATTGAATGCTGCATTTTCCGCATTTAAAGAGTTAGCAGATAAAAAGAAAGAAATAACAGATGATGACTTATTCACTATTTTAACAGATTATCAAACGAAACGGGTAGACGAACCAAAATATGAATTAATGAGTTTACAAGTTCAATATGGACTAAATCATATTCCGACGGCAACCTTACTTATTCAAACACCGAATGGCACGCTTGTACAAGAAGCTGCCACCGGTTCAGGGAGTGTAGAAGCAATTTACAACACGATTGAACGTATGATTCCAGGGGAACTCTCGCTTCAAGACTATCGAATTCATTCCGTTGGAAAAGGTAGAGATGCGCTAGCGGAAGTGTATGTAAAAGTAAAGTATAACGATAAACCTTCAAGCGGCCGCGGGGTGGCTCAAGACGTGTTAGAAGCATCCGCCAAAGCCTATTTAAATGCTGTGAACCGTTGTCGCAATCATTCGGAATTATCAACTTCACCATTATAATATAGGGGGTATTCGTATGGAAAAACATATTGCTGTATTACCTGGAGATGGAGTAGGACCGGAAGTAATGAGTGGAACGGTTAAAGTGCTAAAACGAATCGCCGAACGATTTGGGCATCAATTTCGTTTTCATTATGGCTCCATCGGTGGGGAATCGATTGATCAGTATGGTGTTCCATTAACAAAAGAAACGCTTGAAATGTGTCGAAAATGTGATGCCGTCCTATTAGGGGCGGTTGGAGGACCAAAATGGGATCAACTTCCATCACATAAGCGCCCAGAAAAAGGACTTCTACAATTACGAAAAGAATTGCAACTTTTTGCGAATATTCGTCCCGTAAAAGCCTGTGAAAGCTTATATAACGTGTCTCCATTAAAAAATGAAGTGATTCAAGATGTAGATGTGTTAATCGTTCGAGAACTAACAAGCGGTCTTTATTTTGGGACACCAAAAGGAAGAAGTGGCCAAAACGGAGATGATGTCGTTGATACCTTATATTATCATCGAACAGAAATTGAGCGGGTTGTAAAAAAAGCATTCGAATTAGCAAAATCTCGTCGAAAAAAATTAACATCGGTAGACAAAGCAAACGTTTTGGAATCCAGTCGAATGTGGCGAGAAGTGGTCGAAAAAATGAAACAGCAATTCCCTGAGGTGGAGGTTGAACACCTACTCGTCGATGCAGCAGCGATGAAATTACTTCGTGATCCACGGTCCTTTGATGTAATCGTAACGGAAAATATGTTTGGCGATATTTTAAGTGATGAAGCATCTGTCATTGTTGGGTCGCTCGGTATGCTGCCATCTGCTAGCTTACGAGAGGATCGATTCGGATTGTATGAACCGGTCCATGGTTCTGCTCCAGATATTGCCGGAAAAAATCAAGCCAATCCAATCGGTATGCTTCTTTCAGCAGCGATGATGCTTCGCTACTCTTTTGGCATGACAGAAGAAGCTGATGCGGTCGAAAAAGCGGTAAATGAAGTGCTCACATCTGGAGTAATGACGAGGGATGTCGCTACGTTATCGAACCGTTCCGTTTCAACGTCGGTGATGATTCATCATGTTTTAGATCAACTTGAAGAAGATCATGCAATTGCAGGGATTATGGCGGCCTATGCCTAAAATACATTTTCCTTTAAATAGTTTTTATCACATACATGATTTTGATGTGAGAATGAATGATTTGGTGTAAATGGAAAGGACAATTGTTAGGAGTTAAATGATTTTTTAATCCGACTATAAGGACTTTTCAATTAAAGGGGGGATGAATGAATGCCACAAACGATTATAGAAAAAATTTGGAATCATCATGTGGTCTATCAAGAAGAGGGAAAGCCCGATTTATTATATATTGACCTTCATCTTATTCACGAAGTTACTTCGCCACAAGCGTTTGAAGGGCTTCGGCAAAAAAAGCGACGCGTTCGACGGCCAGATTTAACGTTCGCTACTATGGACCATAACGTCCCGACATTGAACCGTAATGACATTCAAGATGAAATTGCTATGCGACAAATGACAACATTAGAAAAAAACTGTATAGAATTTGACATTCTGTTAGCGGACCTCAATCACCCGGATCAAGGGATTGTCCATGTCATTGGTCCTGAACTTGGATTAACGCAACCAGGTAAAACGATTGTCTGTGGTGATAGCCACACTTCGACACATGGTGCGTTTGGAGCAATCGCCTTTGGTATTGGAACGAGTGAAGTGGAGCACGTGTTAGCGACACAAACACTTTGGCAAAAAAGACCGAAAACGATGGAAGTACGAATTGAAGGAAAGCTTCAGCCAGGGGTGACGGCAAAAGATGTGATATTACATTTCATCGCCACATACGGAACAGATGTTGGGACCGGCTATATTATTGAATATACTGGTGAAGTGATTCGTAATATGAGCATGGAGGAGCGGATGACCATATGCAACATGAGTATCGAAGCTGGTGCTAAAGCTGGTCTCATCTCTCCTGATGAAACAACTATTTCCTATTTATATGGCCGGAAATACGTTCCCAATGATGTTCCGTTTGAAGAATTAGCCAACGAGTGGAAAAGGTGGGCCACCGATCGGGGAGCAACCTACGATCGCACAATTATTATAGATGCATCCACTATTGCGCCACAGGTTACTTGGGGAACCAACCCATCGATGGGGGGACCTATTGATGGGGTAGTCCCATCCCCAGATGATTATTCGACAAAACGTGAACAAGAAGCTGTGGCGAAAGCTCTTTCTTATATGGGCTTACAGCCAGGTACCAACCTATCGGACATTGAGATTCAACATGTGTTTATTGGTTCTTGTACGAATTCTCGTCTTAGTGATTTACAGGAAGCTGCTCGAGTGGTGAGAGGAAGGAAAGTGCACCCGAATGTTCGGGCCATTGTTGTTCCTGGTTCCCAACACGTAAAGCGACAAGCTGAAAAAGAAGGAATTGACCAAATTTTTAAAGAGGCTGGATTTGAATGGCGAGAATCTGGTTGTAGTATGTGCCTAGGAATGAACAATGACCTCGTTCCTCCAGGGGATCGTTGCGCCTCAACGTCTAATCGAAATTTTGAAGGACGACAAGGGGTAGGTGCACGTACACATCTTGTTAGTCCGATCATGGCGGCCGCCGCTGCGATTTATGGACATTTTGTCGATGTACGTACCTTGTTACACGAAGCATCTATTTTATCTTAAGGAGGAGCCGATGAAACCATTTACAACCGTTACCGGAAAAGTATGTCCGCTTGACTACGCTAATGTAGATACCGATCAAATTATTCCGAAACAATTTTTAAAGCGAATTGAACGTACGGGATATGGTCAATATTTATTCTATGATTGGCGTTTTGATCATGATGGAAAGACGCTATCATCCTTTCCATTAAATCAGGAAGCATATAAAGATGCATCCATTTTACTGACAGGTCCAAATTTTGGCTGTGGCTCGTCTAGGGAACATGCCCCGTGGGCGCTATCAGACTTTGGTATCCGTGCGATTATTTCACCGAGCTTTGCAGATATTTTTTATCAAAACTGTCTTAAAAACGGGCTATTACCTATTACATTGGATGAACAAACTGTCGAAAAATTAATGAACAAGGCGAAAGAAGAACCAATCATCATGACAATCCAATTAGAAGAACAACAAATTTTTGTCGATGGATTAACCCCTATTACTTTTACCATCGATCCTTATTGGAAACAGATGTTAGTAAATGGTTGGGATGAAATTCAATTGACATTAAATTATGAATCCTATATTTCTTCATACGAGAACAAATCAACGTTAGGAAGGTGATTCCATTGGGAATTGGTTACGATATTCGCAAATCGTGGAAGCAATGGAGTATGTCGGAAAGGTAGCTCGACGAACGCCTTTAAAACAATCAAGTACGTTAAACCGGTGGACGGGTGCAGATGTATATTTAAAACTAGAAAATTTACAAAAGACCGGTTCTTTTAAACTACGAGGTGCATGGAACAAAATTCGTACATTGTCGGAAGTCGAAGTAGCTCGAGGAATTGTGGCCGCTTCTGCAGGAAACCATGCGCAAGGAGTAGCCTACGCGGCAACCAGTAGAGGATTGAAAGCTACTATTTATATGCCCCTCAATACACCGACGAGTAAAATCGATGCAACGAAATCATATGGTGCCAACATTGCCTTGGTAGGAGAATCGTACCAAGAAGCATATGAAGCTGCGAAAGGTGAACAGCAAGCGAAAGGGGCTACTTTTGTTCATGCGTTTGATGATCCGCTCGTCATGGCCGGACAAGGAACAGTTGCAATGGAAATTATGCAACAATGTGCAGATTTAGATACGATTTTAGTCCCTGTCGGAGGAGGAGGATTAATTGCCGGTACAGCCATTGCCGTAAAAGAACTTCAGCCACACGTAGAGGTGATTGGTATTCAATCAGCTGGTGCTCCGTCCTCCTATAACCGTTTTAAAGGAAAGGGAAATCGAAAAATTGTTTCTGTTCATTCTATTGCGGATGGCATTTCGGTGAAAGAACCTGGAACTCTAACGTATCCGATCATTCATCGATATGTTGACGATATGATGACGGTGACTGATGAAGAAATTGCTTTCTCTATCGTTTTTATGTTAGAACGTGAAAAAATGTTGGTTGAAGGAGCAGGTGCTGCCGCATTGGCTGCTCTTTTATGTAAGAGTCACCGTTTTCAAGGGAAGAAGGTAGGGATTATCATAAGCGGAGGAAATACCGATATTGAAAAGCTAACAATGTTTAAAAATTTAGCGAATAAAGTGGAACCAACTCGAAAATATGGATAAACAATTAGAAGACCCATTTCCCACCATTGGAAATGGGTCTTTACTATTCAAAGAAAATTTGAACGTATTGGATAACTTATATATAAACGAAATCATTTTTTATCGGTCTAATAATAATGGTTCTTGTAATAAACGACTTGCTTTTATATTTTCAACGGCTTGTTGTAGGCGTTCTTTTGGTTGAACTAAAGCGATACGAACATATCCTTCACCTGTTGGCCCAAAAGCATGCCCTGGAGTAACCACTACATGCGCTTTGTCCATCAAAGCATAGACAAATTCCATGGTATTCCAACCGGTAGGAACCTTCGCCCAAACAAACATCCCACCTTGTGGGGAATCGACGTGCCATCCGAGGGAATGGAGGCCTTGAACAAAAATGTCTCTCCGTTCTTGGTATATTCGCCGTGTGTTTTCACAAAACTCATCACCATGTAACAGAGCTTCAATGGCCGCTTGTTGAATCGGTAAAAAGACGCCGTAATCTAGATTCGATTTTAACCGAAGGATCGCTTGGATAATGTCGGCATTTCCCACCACGTACCCGATACGACAGCCAGCCAAACTGAAACTTTTAGAAAGCGAGTTAACTTCAATACCCACGTCTTTTGCTCCAGGGATAGATAAAAAACTTATTGGTTGTTGACCATCAAAGTAAAATTCGCCATAAGCAAAATCGTGTACGACAATGATGTTGTATGTTCGGGCAAACTGGATGACTTCTTCAAAAAAGTCTTTCGATGCCATGGCCGGTATTGGGTTCCCTGGATAATTCAAAATCATTAATGAAGCTTTATGGGCAACCTCTTCAGGGATCAGTGATAGATCTGGTAAAAACTGATTTTCTTTTAAAAGAGGCATAAAATATGGTATAGCACCTGCCATGGCGATTCCAGTAGCATAGGCTGTATATCCTGGATCAGGAACAAGTATGTAATCATCAGGATCAGCAAAAACCATCGGAATATGTACGAGTGCATCTTGGGAACCCATCGATAACAATACTTCAGAATTCGGATCCACGTCTATTTGATATTTCCGATGATAGTATTGGGAAACAGCATCAAAAAATGGTTGAATTCCTGTCAACGTATACCCATATTGCGTATCATCTTTTGTTAAATCAGATAATACACTTTTTACAAGAGGAGATGGCGGTAAATCGGGACTACCAATACTTAAATCAATCATATCTACCCCATCTCTCAATCTTTTCTTTTTATATTCCACTAACTCATTAAAGATGGAAGGTTGAAATCGTTCCATGCGTTTCGATAATCGAATACGACTCATGTTCGTACCTCCATTTCGTTGATGGATGAATGATATTTTTAGTAGTTTATCATATTTTGTAAAAGGTAGTGAAGATACAAATGATACATATGAAGTCCATAAATATAAATTGATCTTCGTTTTGGTGAATAAATAATTTTATTGTCTGTTGATATCAGAAATATAAAAATATTCACAAATTTAGAAGGAGTTTGTCTGAATTTGTGGAATAAAACAATGATGAAAGCGTTTTAATTAGATGGATGTATGTTTCAATAATTATCCAAATATATTGAACTGTATGCATATCTTACATTTGGAGGGAATTGAATGATTGGTATAAGTAAGTATAGTTACCTTCTTCCAACCTTCCGACTCCCATTTCAACAGATGGATGAATTTTTCGGGTCGAAAGGGAGGAAGGGGTGGAAATACGTGGCGTCTTTCGATGAAGACAGTGTAACTCTTGCCACGGAATCCGCAAAACGATTGTTAGGACCGGAAGGAGAAAAAGGGATAGATGCGTTATTTTTTGCATCAACAACCGTTCCTTATAGTGAAGGGCTACACGCGAATATTTTGGTCAAAGCGTTACAGCAATCGCCCCATATCCAAACGGCTGATTTTGCCCATAGCTTAAAGTCTTCCACTGCCGCACTTTATACTGCTTTTCAGATTCTTCGAGGTGAGAATGACAAGAAAGTATTAGTAACCGCTAGTGATTGCCGAGTAGGTAAAATAAATAGTTTAGAAGAAAAAGAGTTCTCCGATGGAGCGGTCTCTTTTTTAATGGAATCTGGAGAAGGGGTAGCGGTCGAACTTTTACATACGTATCAGTTGCAAGACCGAGACTTTTTCCAATGGAGAAAAGGAAATCATGTATATGTTCAACGATGGGAAGAACGTTTTGGCCAATACGTTTCCTCTCAACTTGTCCGACAAGCAGTAGCAGAATTTGAACAACAAACAAACATGTCACTTCACCACGCTAACCACATCATTGTTTCAGCCCCAACATTGAAACTACAGCAGCAACTCGAAAAACAACTTCGTATTCCTAAACAGCAACTTATGTATAAAGAGAATTTAGTTCTTGGTCATTTTGGATCAGCAAATGGTCCATTGTTGTTTTCACTTGCTCTGGAACAAGCGAAAAAAGGAGAAACAATCATTTGGATTCAAGTAGGGGATGGATGTGATATTTTCGCTTTTGAAGTGCATAAAGAAATAACACCTAATGGAATGAATCGTACCGTTTTACAAGATGAACGCTATTTTAAAGAAGTATCTTACGGTCAATTTTTAAAATGGAGAGAGCTTATTTCAGTTGATAAAGGAAGAAGACCTGATGCACCTATTCCCTCTGCACCGGCTTTAAAACGAAACGAAGAAAAGGTGTATTCATTAGTTGGTTCAAAATGTCAAACCTGTGGACAAGTGAGTTATCCAAAACAACGCATTTGTAGCCATTGTTTTTCTAAAGACAAAATTGAACCCTATTCTTTTTACGGAAAGGATGGAACCATTCGCACGTATACCATTGACTACTTAGCAAGTTCACCTTCTCAACCAACGGTTTTTGCTGTGGTGGATATCGATGGAGGAGGGCGGATGTTGCTTCAATTAACTGATTGTGATCCTCATGAAGTCGAAATTGGAAGAAAAGTGACATTTACATTTCGACGTCTTTATGAAGCCGGTGGAATTATTAACTATTATTGGAAAGGAACATTAAAGCGGGGTGACAGAGTTGAAAAAATCGATACATGATCAAGTAGCCATTATTGGGATGGGGTGTACATCTTTTGGTGAGCATTGGGAGAAGAGTACGGATGACTTAATTATTGAAGCGGCAGCTGAAGCGATTGAATGTGCAGGCATAGAACCTTCTCATATTGATGCTGCCTGGATTGGAACGATGGATTCAGGATATGCAGGTATGACGTTGGCCACCCCATTAAAAACCGACTATTTACCTGTCACCCGAGTGGAAAACATGTGTGCGACTGGTTCAGAAGCATTTCGAAATGCTTGCTATGCCGTGGCAGCTGGGGCTTACGATGTGGCGTTAGTAGTAGGAGTTGAAAAGCTAAAAGATTCTGGTTATAGCGGTTTAGTTATTAATAGTCAGCCTGGTGATGGGACCTTTCCAAATATTACAGCACCAGGAGCGTTTGCACTGTTGGCCCCGCCCTATTTTCAAAAATATGGACTTGAGAAGAAACAAGGAAAAGAGGTATTGGCCAGGGTTGCCTGGAAGAACCACCAAAATGGAGCGAAAAATCCAAAAGCACAGTTTCAAAAAGAAGTTCCAATAGAAACCATTTTAAAAGCTCCTCTAGTGGCCGACCCATTAGGTGTGTTTGACTGCTCAGGAGTAGCAGATGGCGCTGCAGCGGCTATTGTCGTTCGAACCGAAGATGTAAACAAATTTAGCGGACGACCGATGTACGTCAAAGCATTGTCTGTAGCGGTAGGAAATGGGAATGGTCTTTTACAGTCCGATTATGATTTTACATATATTCGCGAAAATCAAAAAGCAGCAGCTGAAGCCTATCGACAAGCTGGAATTACAAACCCTTTGAAAGAGTTAGATTTAGCAGAAGTTCATGACTGTTTTACCCCAACTGAATTGGTGATTTGCGAAGATTTAGGTTTTAGTGAACGTGGGGAAGGATGGAAAGATGTCCTTAATGGAAAATTTGATTTAAATGGTGTTTTACCTGTCAATCCAGATGGAGGGTTAAAATCGTTTGGACATCCAATTGGTGCGAGCGGTCTAAGAATGCTTTACGAAGTATATTTACAATTTTTTGAACGTGCAGGTAATCGCCAGTTACCTAATCCGAAATTAGGACTTACACATAATTTAGGTGGATACCCATGGCAATGTGTGTCTTTTATTTCAATTGTTGGAAAAGAGTTGACGTAAAGGAGGAAAATGATGGCACATCCTTATTTAACAGAAGAACATGAAATGTTTCGGAAAGCATTTCGGTCTTTTTTAAAAAAGGAAGCAGAACCGTTTTACGAACAATGGGAAGAACAACAATGGATTCCACGGTCTTTTTGGGAAAAGCTTGGGGAGTATGGTTATTTATGCCCCCAAGTAGACGAAAAGTACGGTGGAAGTGGAGCCGATTTCGGTTATTCGGTTGTCATCAATGAAGAACTGGAACGGATTGGTTCAAGCCTTGTAGGAGTTGGGCTCCATAACGATATCGTCGTTCCATATATTGAATCCTATGGTACTGAAGAACAAAAGAAAAAATGGCTCCCCAAATGTGTAACTGGAGAAATAATTACTGCTATCGCCATGACGGAACCAGGGGCAGGATCGGATTTAGCCAACATTCAATCAACCGCGGTAAAAGATGGCGATGAATACATTATTAACGGTCAAAAAACGTTCATCACGAATGGAATTCATGCCGATTTAGTCCTTGTGGCTTGTAAAACAGACCCAGGAGCTATTCCGAAACATAAAGGCATTAGTTTAATTGTGGTCGAAGCGAACACACCAGGTTTTTCAAAAGGGCAAAAATTAAAAAAGGTTGGTCTTCATGCCCAAGACACGGCTGAACTTTTTTTTGATGAATGCCGCGTGCCACAAACCAATTTACTAGGAAAAGAAGGGGAAGGGTTTCGCTATCTAATGGAAAAGCTGCAGCAAGAGCGTCTCGTCGTGGCAATCAATGCCCAAGTTGCTGCAGAAGAGATGTTTGAGTTGACGTTAGAATATACGAAACAACGAAAAGCGTTCGGACGCTCAATCTCCTCCTTTCAGTCAATTCAGTTCGAACTTGTCGAAATGAAAACGGAAATTGAAATTGGACGGACGTTTTTAGACCAACTTATTGCTGAACATATGGAAGGGAAAGATGTAGTGGCCAAGGTGTCAATGGCAAAATGGTGGATTACTGAATTAGCTAAAAAAGTAGCTTCTAAATGTATGCAACTACATGGCGGTTACGGATATATGGAAGAATACAAGATTGCAAGAAGATATCGCGATATACCTGTGGCTGCCATTTATGCTGGGACGAATGAAATAATGAAAACAATTATCGCTAAAAAATTAGGTTTATAGGATAAATAAAGGAGGGTAGACAGTGAAGGCAGCGACAACCAAAACGTTATATACCTTTGATTATACAATCGAACGTGGAAAAATTCGGGAATTTGCTCAAGCAATTGGGGATCCAAATCCAATTTACCACGATATCGAACGAGCAAAAGAAGAAGGATTCAAAGATATCCCCATCCCTCCGACATTTCCGACGGTCATGGAAATGTGGGGAGGCTTGGATTTTGATGGACTTATTCGTTTGCTTCAATTAGACCCATTACGTGTCCTCCATGGTGAACAAAGTTACGAATATCTTCAAGATGTTTGTGCGAATGAAACGTTACATGCAACCCTCCACTTAAAACAAACCATTGACAAACCGACGATGAAAATTTTTGTGTTGGAAACGACGTATAAAAACGAACAAGGAGAAACGGTTTTAATCGGTACGTCAACGGTTTTAGAACGAAAAGGAGGCGATAAACGTGACTGAACTTCATCAATTGTCACCGATTACAAAAGACCGACTCACTCATACCCAACTAGTGAAATACGCTGGGGCTTCGGGGGATTTTAACCCTATCCATACGGTCGTTCCGATTGCCAAACAAGCAGGATTTCCTGATGTTATCGCTCATGGCATGTATGTCATGGGGATAGCCGGTGAAGCGATTACCACCTGGTTTCCACGAAAGACGCTTCGTAAATTCAACGTCCGTTTTAAACGAATCACTTATCCTGGAGAAACGTTAACCGTTCAGGGTCAACTTACTGATAACAAGCTAGTAAACGGTGAAACTAGATTAGTAGGAAAAATCCAAGTGGTGAACCAAGAAGAAGAAATCAAATTAGAAGGATGGTTCGAAGTCGAAAAAGTAGAGGAGGAAGCTACATGTTAACGGATCAAGTAGCGATTATTACAGGTGCTGGACGAGGAGTTGGAAAAGCGACTGCATTACAAATGGCAGCTAATGGGGCCTGTGTCATTGTGTCAGATAAAGATCCGGAACCAGTTGATGAAGTAGTTCAAGAGATACGAAATCAAGGAGGCTCGGCTTACGCCTTTGTAGGAGATGTGACGGCAAAAGAATTTGCGGAATCGATCATCGATTTTACCATCCAACAATGTGGACAACTAGATATTTTAGTGAACAATGCTGGATATACGTGGGATGGGATGATCCATAAAATGAGTGATGAACAGTTTCAAGCAATGTTAGACATTCATTTAATTGCCCCTTTCCGGTTGATTCGGGCGGCAGCTCCATATATGCGAGAAGCCGGCAAGAAAGATATCGAAAACGGAAAAACGACCTATCGAAAAATTGTCAACGTTTCATCTGTCGCAGGAGTGATGGGAAACGTTGGACAAGCAAACTATGCTTCAGCAAAAGCGGGGCTTATCGGTTTGACGAAAACCGTTGCTCGGGAATGGGGACCGTTTAATGTGAACTGTAATGCGGTGGCCTTCGGTTTAATTGATACACGACTAACACAAGCAAAAGAAAAAGGCGAAACAGTTAACGGAGTGTCAATCGGAATTCCAGAAAAAGTTCGATCGATGTTTGAACAATCGATTCCACAAAAAAGAGGAGGAACCGTCGAAGAAGCAGCAGCAGGTATTTTTTATCTATCTTCCCCATTATCTAACTATGTGAATGGCCACGTTCTTCACATTAATGGTGGCTGGTATACATGATGTTAAAAGGAGTTCGTATACTAGACTTTTCCACTTATTTACCTGGACCATATGCTGCATTACGGTTAGCTGATATGGGGGCAGAAGTGATTAAAATAGAGCCCCCAACTGGGGACCCTGCGAGGTCGTTAGCTGGTGGTTATGTGTTTACAGCTAATAATCGGAACAAACAAAGTGTAACCATTGATTTTCGAAACAAAGACGATAGGAAGAAATTATTATCACTTATTCCCACGGCCGATATCATCATTGAGAGCTTCCGTCCAGGTGTGATGGAAAAATGGGGGCTTCATTATGACCGTGTAAAAGCGTTGAATCACCATATTATTTACTGTTCCATAACAGGGTACGGTCAAGATAATTCAAATCGTCACTTAGGTAGTCATGATTTAAACTACTTATCACTATCCGGTCTGTTATTACAATTGAAAAATGAAAACGGGAAACCGGTACACCCGACCTTTCCACTAGCTGATTATTTGGGTTCGTTAGTAGCTTGTGAGCGAATCATCGCTGCCCTTTATGAACGAGAACGAACGGGTATGGGGAGTTACTTAGATATTTCCATTTTAGACAGTGTTCTGTCATTATTAGGTACACACATCGCCTTTTATGAAGAATTACACCGTACGAACGGAATCCCATTTATCGACGGTTCGATCGTTTCTTATGGAATTTACGAAACGAAAGATGGACGATATGTTTCATTAGCTGCATTAGAAGAAAAGTTTTGGAAAAATTTCTGTGAGGCTATTAATAAACCGGAATGGATTCCTTATCATTTGTCTGTACGAACAGAAAAAAATCCTATTTATATTGAAATAAAAAATGTGTTTGCATCCCGATCTTGGGAAGAGTGGTTACAATTTTCTACGTCTGTTGATTGTTGCTTAACTCCAATTTTTGACCTCCCAGATGTACTTCAACATTCTTACCTTTATGAACGTCAACTGGTAGAACAAACATCAAACGGTAGAACCGTCATGAAAACGCACCGTCATGCTCAATATAAACCCGCACCAAAATTAAATCAAAATAAATTGTCATTCCATTTATTAAGGGAGGATGAATCCAAATGATGAACACCCCATTAATTTTAACATCTTTCATTCAACGTGCTGAAAGGTATTTTCCTAACAAAATGATTATATCGAGAACGCATGACAAGATTCACCGCTTGACGTATCGGGAATATATAAAACGTACACGGAAATTGGCAAGTGCCCTCACTTCCCTAGGAATGAAGGAAGGAGACAAGATTGGTACTTTTGCGTGGAATCATCATCGCCATTTAGAAGCGTATTTTGCTGTTCCTTGTAGTGGTGCGGTCCTTCATATGATTAATATTCGTCTTTCCCCAGAACACATTGCTTATGTCATTAATCATGCCGAAGATAAGTTGCTTCTTGTGGATGAAGACTTAGTTCCACTAATCGAACAAATCCAAGACAGACTTTCAACGGTTGAGGCTTACATTATCATGACTGATAAAGAGGAGCTTCCAAAGACAAAGTTACATCCAGCCTATTCTTATGAGGAACTTTTGAAAAAAGGGGACGAAACATACGCCTTTCGGGACGACTTAGATGAAGAGACTCCTGCAGGAATGTGCTATACATCAGCAACCACAGGTAATCCAAAAGGAGTGGTATATAGCCATCGAGGCATTTATTTACACAGCATGGCGTTAGGTTTAGCCGATTCTGTAGCCCTTACGGAAAAAGATGTCGTCATGCCTGTAGTTCCGATGTTCCATGCGAATGCTTGGGGATTGCCGTTTGCCTCCGTATGGTTTGGAGCTACTCAAGTGTTCCCAGGACCACAAATGACACCTGCGATTATCGCTCAAATGATCCAAGACGAAAAAGTGACAATGACTGCTGGTGTTCCGACCATTTGGCTTGCGCTCCTTCAAACGTTGGAAAAGGAAAAATACGATATTTCTAGTTTACGAGGAATTGTATGTGGCGGTTCGGCTGCGCCTATTGGCGTTATCAAAGCGTTTGAAGAAAAATACAAGGTGCCATTTATCCATGGGTATGGGATGACCGAAACAAGCCCAATCGTTACGTTGTCAACCATTACGAGTGAAATGGAACAAGTGAAAGGTGAAGATCGATTCCGCTTATTATCGATGCAAGGGCTAGTCGTTCCAGGATTAGAGATAAAAGTCGTTAATGAACAAGGGGAAGTGCCTTGGGACGGAAAAACAATGGGGGACCTTATTGTACGAGGTCCTTGGATCGCAAACGAATATTACAAAGATGAACGGACAGAAGAAGCGTTCCGGGACGGTTGGTTATACACTGGCGATATCGCTACCATTAATGAATACGGTTATATCAAAATTACGGACCGAACAAAAGATTTAATCAAAAGCGGAGGAGAGTGGATTTCTTCTGTCGACTTAGAAAACGCTCTCATGTCCCATGAAGCGGTTTATGAAGCAGCGGTTATTGCTGTGCCGCATGAAAAATGGCAAGAACGACCATTAGCGTGTGTCGTCTTAAAAGATGAGTATAAATCAACGATTACAAAGGAAGATTTACTCCAGTACTTACAACCGCAATTTACGAAATGGTGGCTTCCTGATGACATCATCTTTATAGACGAAATTCCGAAAACTTCGGTCGGAAAATTGTTGAAACGTGCCCTACGTGAACAATATCAAGATTATTATTATTCCGTTTCTGAATAATTAATGAATATAAGAAGGGGGAATACGATGTATCCAACGATTGCCACATTGTTTGACCAAACAGTCCTTAAATATCCCAAAAAAGAAGCATTAGTTGATGTCACGAACAACCGAAGATGGACGTATGAACAGTGGCAAGATGATGTTCACCGGGTGGCTCATGCTTTGCTTGATGCTGGGGTTAAAAAAGGAGATCGTGTGTCAACGTTCTTGTTTAATGGAAGTGAATTTGCCACGACGTATTTTGCTTGTGCGAAAATTGGTGCTGTTATCAATCCGATCAACTTTCGCTTAAAGCCGAAAGAAGTAGCTTATATTTTACAAGACGCCCAACCTAAAATCGTTTTATTTGAACAGCCTTTAAAACCCGTAATTGATGCTATCTATGAAGAGTTTCCACACATTCAGTTTTGGTATATTCATCCAGATGCTCCTTCCTATGCGAAAAGTTATCATGAACTAATCTCCCTTTATCCAACTGAGGCTCCGAACGTATCGGTACAGGAAACAGATTTGTACGCGATTATGTATACAAGCGGAACGACTGGACACCCCAAAGGGGTTATGCATCGCCATCGCGATATGGTCGAACAAAGTTTAATTTGTTTAGCGGCATTGAAATTATCACCAGAAGACCGAGGTCTTGTCACTGCCCCAATGTTCCATTGTGCTGAACTTCATTGCTGTTTTCTTCCACGAGTTCAAGTAGGCGCATGTAATGTCGTTATGCATCATTTTGATCCAAAGCTAGTCCTGCAAACAATTCAAAACGAACGGATTACCATTTTCTTTGGTGCCCCAACGATGTGGAATATGCTCCTCCAAGAGGATATTCATACGGAAAACATTTCTTCCTTACGCCTAGGACTATACGGAGCAGCTCCGATGGCACCTGTACTTGTAAAAGCGATTAAAGAACGTTTAGGAATTGATTTAGTTCAAGCATATGGTCAAACAGAAATGGGACCTGCAGTTACATTTTTAAGTGAAACTGAACAACTTTCAAAAGCTGGTTCTGCCGGAAAAGCTTGTTTCAATCACGAAATTCGTATTGTTCGTCTAAGAGAAGATGGGCCAAGTGAACCGGATGATGTGCTTCCACCTGGCGAAGTAGGGGAAATTCTCGTCCGTGGTTCTTGTACGATGGTTGGCTACTACAACATGCCAGAAGCCACGGAAAAAGCACTATATAAAGGTTGGTATCATTCCGGTGATTTAGGATACATGGATGCTGATGGTTACGTTTACATTGCGGATCGGGTGGACGATATGATTATTAGTGGAGGGGAAAATATTTATCCTCGCGAAGTTGAAGACGTGTTATACGAACATCCAAATGTACTAGAGGTAGCGGTCTTAGGGGAACCGCATGAAAAATGGGGTGAACAAGTAACGGCTATCGTCGTTCCGAAACACGAAGGACTAACCGCTGAAGAACTCGATGAATTTTGTAAAAACAGCGAGCGTCTAGCGGACTATAAACGCCCAAGAAATTATGTATTTGTCAAACAATTACCTCGAAATGCGAGCGGGAAAATTCAAAAGTTTCTCCTTCGGAAGCAATTAAATGAGCAAAAACCGCTCCATTCATTCGAATGAGCCAGTCACCTTCTGACTGGCTTTCTTTAATGGAAAAATATCCTATTTTATGATACTCTCAAATTATTAAACAAAAATCCTATATACGAATGATAAGGGCAGTGCTATACTAATGCACATACATATTTTTCTAACTTCGATGAGGTTTCAGCAAGGAGGGGAAGGTATGGGATCGATTCGTTCATCCCTGTGGACGTTAAAAAGTTTTTATTTGTTATCGTTTTTTGGTGTAGGAAGCTTACTTCCGCTTCTAAGTGTATATTTAAGTGAAGTGGAAGGATTGAACGGTTATCAAATTGGAATCATTATGTCGATGACACCGATTGTGACGATTTTCTTTCAACCCGTTTGGGGTATCGTTAGTGATGTGACAAAAGCTCCGACATTGGTATTGTTTTGGACTTCTCTACTGGCGGGAATAGCAGGATTAACGTTTTTATGGACGCATGATTACATGTTATTTGTCCTTATTGCTTTTTTTGTTGCATTATTTCAAAGCGCGATTGTCCCGATTTCTGATAGTATTTCTATTCAATTTGCCCACCGAACAAACGTGAAATATGGAAGCATTCGCTTGTATGGTTCTTTAGGATTTGGGTTAGCGGTATTTTTCATGGGTCGACTAGCCGAAACAACTATTGGATTATCGGTTATTTTTTATGCTTTTTTTATTTCTTTAGCGATTTCAGCTGTGATTGCCCGCTTTGCCCCAAAAGAAACATCAGCAAAACGGGGGAAAATTACGGCGGGAATGAAAGAACTCCTAAACCAAAAAAAGTTTTCCTTGTTTCTTCTTATTACCTTCTTACTCTTTGGACCTAATTTGGCAAACAACTTTTATTTTGGTTTATTTGTCGAAGACCGTGGGGGGACGTTTACCGGTATTGGTATTGCTTTCCTAATTGCGGTATTATCAGAAATTCCATTTATGAAAGTTTCTGGTTCATGGATTATGCGCTGGGGTCTTTTACCCATTGTTCTTGTGTCCGGTTTTATATCTATGATCCGATGGTTTTTATACTTTACGGAACCAAGTCTTACGGTTATTTATTTGTCAGCTGTACTACAAGGATTTTCTCTTGGATTATTTATTCCTGCCGGTCTCCAATATATTCGAGAAATTACTCCAGCTCATATTGCCACCACAGGTGTTACTCTTTATTCAGCAATTGGAAACGGGTGTGGGAACTGGTTTAGTACGTTTTTAGCCGGTATTATTTTTGAACAATTTCATATTTATATGGTTTATTTCTTTTTTGGAATTTTAACGCTAGTTAGTGTTTTATTAACGGTTTACCTTATTCGGTTAGAACGTCAAAGTCAAAAAAGAATATCAAAGGTGGCTCTTGTATCCAAAAAATAACAACTACAGACGAGGAATTATTTATAAGATTTGTCCTTTTGGAGGAGAGATGAAACATTGTGGAAAGGACTGCGTGGTCTACTCATTCTCGTACTTTTTTTTGAGGGGGGAAAATGGTTTGCTCATGCTCTACAACTACCTGTACCTGGTAGTATCATCGGGATGATGTTGTTCTTTTTACTCATGGAATCAGGAATTATTTCTGTTCATTGGGTGGAAGAGATGGCTCAATATCTATTAAAACATTTATCCTTTTTCTTTCTCCCAATAACAATTGGCATTATGAGTATGGGAGATTTATTAGTAAGTAAAGGATGGAAGCTACTTCTCATTTTAATGATCAGTACTTTTTTTGGATTTATCGCATGCGGATGGACGGTGCAATGGTTCGTTCGAAAAAAGGGGAGGAGTATGGATGGACAATCAGCTCAGCGCTACCATTCTTAGTCTTCTTATTACCATTTTCGCTTATAGATTCTCTCGCTGGCTTGGGAGAAAAACAAACCATCCTTTATTTACTCCGATTTTACCCGCAACGATCATTGCTATATGGATGTTAACTACTTTGGAGATTTCTTATGAAGAGTACGAGTGGGCATACAAAGGAATTACGTATTTATTAGGACCCGCTACAGTTGCCTTGGCTGTTCCATTATACCACCATTGGCCAACGATTCGAAAATACTTTCTTCCTTCACTAATAGGAATCATTGTTGGAAGTACGGTCACATTACTGGCCGCGATTACTTTGGCCCATCTTTTGGGAGTGGAACAAGAGCTCTCCTTACCGCTTTTACTCAAATCGATAACGACACCTGTTGCAGTGGAAGTTGGTAAAATCATTCATCTAAATCCAACCCTTATTGCTTTTTATGTGACTGTAACCGGGATGACAGGTGCGGTTTTTGGGGGATGGTGGATGAAATGGGCAAGAATTACCGATCCGCTCGCTCGAGGACTCTCTTTTGGAACGATCTCTCACGGGATTGGAACGAGCGAAGCGGTAAAAGAAGGGGAATTACAAGGAGCTGTATCGGCTGTGTCGATGGGAGTAGCTGCTGTCTTAACTGCCTGTTTGATACCCGTTATCATTTCTTTCATTAATAGTTAAGGAAAGGAAAGATTAAAAATGTCGGTCACAACAAAAAAATTAGCCGCACCGTCTGTACTTCCTGTTTACGGGATTTTATTTGCCATCAGTTCCGGTCATTTTATCAATGATACGCTCCAAGCAGTTGTACCAGCGATGTTTCCGATATTAGAAAAAGAATTACAATTAACGTACACAGAAATTGGTTGGATTGCGTTTATGTTGAATATGACATCATCCGTTTTGCAGCCCGTATTTGGATATTTTGCCGATAGAAAACCGAGCCCGTTTTTATTACCAATAGCCATGTTGTTCAGTATGATAGGCGTATTAGGGTATGCGATGTTTCAGCATTTTTTATTTTTATTACTTGCCGTGATGTTTATTGGAATGGGATCAGCCATTTTTCATCCAGAAGGTTCACGGGTTGCTTATATGGCAGCGGGGAATCGGCGTGGTTTTGCCCAATCGATTTACCAAGTAGGAGGAAATACGGGCCAATCGTTAGCACCGATCATTACTGCGTTCATCCTTGTTCCATTGGGGCAAAAAGGGGCTGCTCTTTTCATGCTTGTAGCTTTGCTAGGTGCTATTATTTTGTACCGTGTTTCTTTATGGTACCGTAAACAAACCATGCATAGTAGAATAAAGCCGAAACATCAAACTTCAAAAACACGATTAAGCCATATTCCGCATCCGGTTAAAGGAGCAATTGCCTTATTGATTTTTCTTGTATTTGTCCGTTCTTGGTATGGTGCGGCGATATCAAACTTTTATCAATTTTACTTAATTGAAGATTACGGGTTATCAATACGAGAGGCACAAATTTACGTATTTATATTTATGTTCGCGAGTGTGATCGGTACGTTTATCGGCGGTCCGATAGCCGATCGAATTGGAAAACGTACTGTGATATTCGGGTCATTATTAGGTGGGGCTCCATTTGCCCTTATGTTACCTCACGTACCGTTAATTGGGGTTATTCCCATTGTGTTTTTATTAGGAATTATCTTGTTTTCAAGTTTTAGTGTCACCGTTGTTTACGCACAAGAGTTGGTCCCGAGAAATGTTGGGATGGTGTCAGGATTAATTGTTGGATTAGCGTTTGGTATGGGGGCCATTGGAGCAGTGTTCTTTGGTGGAATGGCCGATGCCTTTAGCATTCGGAGCGTCATGGTTGTTAGTAGCTTTTTACCGTTATTTGGTTTATTGACTTGGCGCCTTCCATCAGATCATACCATCCGTTCGTGGTATCAATAAAATACGGAACGGATTCGCTCAGGAATCCGATCCGTATTTGATTACTTTTTGTTACTTTTAAGCAGAGAAGAAACGGCAAATAAGCGGCTGCCTCCAAGTGTTAAGACAATGGCTAATCCTAAAAGAGCTAAATCAAGCTCGTATCCAGGCATTTGTCCGTTTCCGAAAAATCCTATCGAAAACTTCACCGTAACGATCGCGCCAACCATCACCAAGCCTAGTAGCGCTGCAGAATATTGAACGAATAAACCTAGAATAAGAGCAAGACCAGCGACTGTTTCAACAATGGCAGTAGCATAAGCAAAGAAGCTGGGTAATCCAAAATTTTCTGTAAACATATTGACAACCAAATCCAGCATTTTAAATTTTTGAATCCCGTGCGCTAACATCGTACCCCCTAAAATGAGACGAGCAAGAAATAATCCCCATTCAAGTCGCCGACTCATATTCCATCACTCCTTTAAAAGAATTTGTTTTCACTACCATAAATATGACAGAATCCTTGTTTATAATTATGGGACATTACTGTTAAAAAACGAAAAAAGTCTGCCTTTAGTCGTTAGGCAGACTTTTATTTTAACATGATTGTTCTAAAACAGCGAAGAAGAAGGGCTTAATTTTAGACTATTTGCAACCATATTCATACTGTTTGTACCAGAATAACAATTTCAGGAGAATGGTTCCTCGATTCATGTGAACGAAAGGAGTGAATGTCTGAAGGTCTGATTGGTTTTATACTGTACTTTATGAGGATAAAAATGGTTAAGACAATTGATTAATCTTCTTTTTTGGATAAGCAACGTTCACATTCAATAAAATGTGATTCCATTTTTTCTTTAATAACTTCCCCGCATTGTACACAAATTTTCGTTACCATACGTTTTTTCAAATGAATCTCCCCCATAATGTTATATTACAGAATATTATAATTAATGTTGTTATATAACACAATACGTAAAACAAAGAAAATTGTGAAATTTTTAAAATTTTTTCACTGAAATGGACGATGGTTTTAAGAAGAGCGTATGAATAATGAAGTAATCCACAATTAGATGTAATCACAAGTCATCTTCAAAAAGCATGGGGGAAGAAAACGATTACTTAGTCATACGATTCTAACGTTATAAAACTTGCTAGTATGTTAGCTGCATTATATACCAAAGTCAAACAATTCATAGGTAAAGATTTTCGATAGAGTTGGTAAGAAACTCCCACCTCTAAAGAATGTGTAGGTGGGAGAGGTTCATTAAAAAGCTTATTTCCAATGTTTTTCAATAAATTCATCCCGACCAGATTTTGCACGGTCTTCTTTATAAGCTTTCGGATTCTTTTTATAAAAGTGTTGATGATATTCTTCTGCAGGATAAAAGGTCGAAGCAGGTAAAATTTTTGTTACAATTGGTTTGTTAAACCGTCCGCTTTCTTCAATTTGTCGTTTCGATTCTTCAGCTAATTGCCTTTGTTCTTCCGTATGATAAAAAATCGCTGTACGATATTGCGGGCCACGGTCATGGAACTGTCCGCCATCGTCTGTTGGGTCAATTTGCGGCCAATATAATTCAAGAAGTTTTTTGTATGGAAATATTTCAGAATCATATGTAATTTGCACCGCTTCGTAATGACCCGATTCACCTGACTTTACTTGTTCATATGTAGGATTTTCAACATGGCCACCTGTATAACCAGAAACCACCTCGTGAATTCCAGGCAGTTCATCAAACGGTTGAACCATACACCAAAAACATCCCCCAGCAAATGTGGCTTTTTGTAGTGAACTCATCGATATATATACCTCCTTGTTTTCGGTATTTTACAGTATTTCACTATATTAAAGTCTATTATATTACGGATAACAGATGTAAATCTATTATTTTGATATATACCCGGTATGTAACTTTTGAAATTGCCCTCCGGTAAGTAACATCCCTATAATAGCCATGTAAACTATTTTTCTAAAAACTATGCTTTTCGTTTCCCAATCAAATATCCATCTCCCCCTACCTAAATAAAAAACAAGCTGAAGGGTCAGCTTGTTTAACGAACAGTAAAGGTAGCTGTTCTTGGATACGTTTCATCATAACAGGTTAACCATACTGTTAAAGTATACGTGCCAGGTTCGAGGTCAAAGGACATCATATGGGTAAAAGATTTGCCAGGGGCGAGTTTCAACATTCGAACGGCTTGGGTAAACATCTTGCCATCGGAATATCGTTCGATTAGTTCGCCATTTTCATTCCGAAGTTCATGCTCGAATGTTTGACCAGTCGGAAATGTAAATGCAACATACTTTTCGGATTGATTTTTGACTTCATACACAAATTGAATGGGGGATGTAATAGTTAGTTGAGTAAGTGTCGCTTCAATATCTCCAGCGACCTTCTCAGAAGATTCATTCATTGGATTCGTTTCCTCCTTGTCTAGCGATTGACAGCCAACCATAATCCATAAAACGAGATAAAAAAACATCCATTTTTTCATTGTTTCACCTCAAAAGGTAAGACGAATAAACTTCACATTAGTCACCTTCCTTTATCACATTTATTCCTGACTGAAGATAAACATATTATATGACGTCGTACGCTCGCAAAATTCGTAAGTTTTGTAACGTTAATATGCCTTGCCATTCTTTTTTGGCTTGTAGCCACTCTCTTTCAAATTGGCCCCACGACCATGTTGGTTCCCAATACCCTTCTGCATGTTGAGTTTCCTGAATGTATTTGAGATTAGAAGGAATGTATTCTGAAACGAGTTCATAAAAACGGGATGTAGGAGTAGGTGCAATTTGTATCGGTTGTAAACTATACGTGTCCCATTTAGTAGGATTTGTTTCCACACATGCTTTTATCATTGGAGTTAATTGTGCTTCTAATCGTAGTTGCCATTTTGATGGGAGTTTGTCCATTAACCGTAGGAAACATAAGAGTTCGTGAAATTCGTAGTTTTCTAATGAATAAAGGTAGTCTTCCACAAAAGGAAGCATGGATTCAGCCCATGTTCGATCCTCTTTTGTTCCGTATGTATAAAAGTAACCAATGATTTCAGCTGACGGATTTCCCCAATTTACGATTTCCTCTCGGTAATTCCACCAAGGCGCACGAGGGGCTTCATTTACATCTTTTGGTACAGACAGCCATCCGTTCAAATCTGCTTGATACGTTTTTCTCAAATAATTGAGAGCGTTTTCAATAATTGGAACAGGCTTTTTGTCTAAAAGATCGAACATTTGAAAGGCAATTGTTGTTGCCATGGGAGAAGAAGTAGAACACCGAAAATCTGGTTCTAATGCGTGGCCAAATCCGCCGTTTTTGTTTTGATAACGTTTTAACGTGTCAATAACCGTTTGAACAGAACCGCTTTCAAATAAATAGTGGAAAAGAGCTTGTTCGACCAGTCGGGCATTATTTTCAATAAATGATTTTCCTTTTTCATAAATCGTGGAACTCATTCGATCACCTCATATCATTATTTCTTACATTTATTATACATGAATGAATTGTTAAAAAGCGGAAACGGAATGGAATAAATAAGTAGTCATTTAGAAAAAAGGTGAGTTCTACAAATATATACTCACCTTTTTGACGGGTATAGACGTATAGATTGAATCACCTCGTATAACGATTTGCATAACTAAAGGCGGTGTACGATTCCGGTTTGATCCTGGCATCCATACCCATAGCTGTTATTCGCCCGACCATGTCTTGAATTAATTCTTTCGTTAACCCTTTTCGTCCGATGTCTAAATGAATTTCTATCGTTAAAGAAGCTCCTTTTTTTTCATACGGTACAATTAGTTCAGATAAACTTAATAAATGATCATCAGTAAATAAATACGCAATTTCCTGACTAAGGGACGTTTCAAGGGAAATTTTTTCACGGATGCTATCGATTGGACGAGGAATGATTAGCTTGCGAATACATCCCCACGCTCCTTTCCCTTTTCGATGAAGATGAATGGCGGTGATAAACCGTGTCTCTTTTTGATACGTTTGGGAATCAGAACCAATGGAGAGAACGTAGCAAGCGGTAGGATCCTGTAAAATAAATGACTGAATTTTTTGAAAAACGACATCAAATGTCATTACACCGTCACTCGTATTTGTAAAATTATACGAATTCATAGAATCGCTCCTTTTTAGAAAAATGCTATCAAGCTCTCATGTTGTCCTTATATTATTGTATGCACAATAGAGAGGGGGGATGAACGGTATGGGAAAAAGCGCTACCTAAAAAGGTAACGCTTAATTTCGTTTTCAACTAAAAAATAAAGTTTCGCAACGGGGCAATAAGGGCTAAGTACGTCTAAGGTATTCGAAAATCAGACAGACGCACAGTAAGGAAATGATTAATCGATGATGGAGAAACGAAGGTCAAAAAGCTCACATCCACCACAAAAAAATTACAACCGGAGCTTTGGAACCGACAATTTCTTCGAATCCTGACCACTAGTGCTGTTTTAGAAAGGTTAACAGGTCCATGTACGAAAGGGGTACACCCAATCCTAACACCAATGTTAATAGGTGATCATGTATTGATGAATCATTTCATTAAATCAATTGATGAAAACGATTTTCATGGTAATTTTCAAACCAATGAATGACATGGTCGATGATGGTTCTCGAAGCATTCGGTCTGTACATAGACGCAAGTGATTGTTTCATTTGTTGTTGTTTTTTTGGATCCTTTAGCACACGCAGAATGGTTGGGAGTAAGTCTTTTCCTGAAGAAACGATCACAGCTGCACGTTTTTGTTCAAAGTATCGGGCGTTTTCTTGTTCTTGACCAGGAACAGGTTTATATAGGATAAGTGGAGTGGTTGTGGCAGTGGCTTCTGTTAGTGTAATACCACCCGGTTTCGTTACCATCACTGTAGACAAGCGGAATAATTCATCGATTTGTTCTACAAATGGAAACACCCGCAGTCGATGTGGATAAAGGTGTTGTAAAGATGATAATTCCTCAGAAAGTTTTGTATTATGGCCACACACGACAACTATTTGTACGTCCGTTTCATGAATGAGTTGTTTACATGTTCGCTTCACATGTTTTAACAGCCCCTGTGCCCCGGCCAAAATCGTCACTATAGGATTGTTAGGAGACAACTTGTATCGTTTATATAAAATGTCCGAAGAAATAGGGAGTTCGAACGCAGGGCGAATTGGGATACCGCTAACAATAATTTTGTCACGGGGTACATATTTTTGAGCCAAGGCTTCCTTCAATTTAGGCGTTGCAACAAAATACCGATTAATATAAGGATGAACCCACATTTTATGCAGACAATAATCAGTTAGTACATTAAAAATCGGAAGTTGAAAACCGGAATATTGACGAAACTGTGGGACGACCATTAATGGAAACGTATTAATGATCATGTCCGGACTTTCTGTTTGTATGAGTGTTAATAATCGTTTGCGACCTACGTAATAATACCATTTCAATAACCGATGGTCGTTCCATTTATCAAGGCTATAGTAGAACATTTTATAAAGCGGTTGTCCATACGAAAAACATTTTAAATACAAATATTCCGTCATTTGGGTTAAAAAGGGATATGCTTCAGCTAATAAATTGGATACAGTAACTTGTGAAATTCCTTGGTATTTAGCTTCTTGACAAAGCGAATTGGCTACTTGAATATGCCCCGTTCCGAAACTAGCCGTCAAGATAAGAATGCGAGGTTCTCTCAACACGTTCCCCCCTTTTCCGTTATTACTTTTAAAGGTACCATATTTTTGTTAGGGAAAAATCAGGACAAGTTTTAGTATTTGAAAAAGATGTTAAAATTATGTAAAAAGTTCTATGTAGGTAAAATGATAAATGCTGATGGATAAAAGAACTTAAAAAGCTGACGTACATCAGAAAATAGTGATGTACATCAGCCGTAGAATCAAAATACATCCATTTTTATTTCTGTTTCCAAATTTCCATTATCGCACGTACGATTTCAACGCCTTGATAAAGAAATAAGTCAACTGCAGTTAATGAAAATGCGACGATAAGAAAATAGCGAATCCACATGATTCGTCCCTCCTTATTTTCATATTTCATTTGGAAGGACAATACAAACCACATTTCTCGATTGATAAAAGACGGCTAATAAAAAGTGAAAACGTAAATAAACAAAAAACGGAATAAAAATAATAAAAAAGCAAGAATGGACAAGGCAAATAATACATATATCAGGGGATATTGTAAAATCATCGGTTGTATCAAGTGTCTTTTCAGAAAGACTAATTAAAGTTTCTTCAAAGTCATACAGTATAGGGGTGAATGTGAATGAGCTGTCATAAGCAGAAACCAGATGGTATGAGATTAGGAAATGTATGAACCAGAATAACATTACGATTCACCCCTTTGTTAATCATTTTATCTATAAAACTCGTTAAATTCATTAAACAGTTACAGTAATTTTATGCAGATGACATAACCTTTTTCTTCGTTTTTTATATGATTTTTATTGCCTAATAAAAAGGAAGGATTAGAGAGATAAACGAATATAGAAAGAAGCGAACGATATATACTTTGGTGGCGATCAGGGACAAAAACCCTACCTAAAATGAACATATTCCATAAAAAGAAAAAAGCCAAATAAATGGAAATGCTCCATTGATGATGGATGGACTCGTCTAAAAATGAATGCTAAAGTACAAGTTAACAAAAAGAAGCGGCAATAAATGTCCGTATCTAACGATATCACTCTAATTTGAATAAAGATATCTTATTTTACCATTTTTTAAAGGGTGGGGAGCAAATAATTACTAAATAGAATGAAAGGGAAGAATAATGATGAAGTACATTGATAAAATTTACGCACTTCAACATCGTAGTCCTGGTATTTTTGGAGAAGATGAAGCAACGAAATATGCGATTTTTCTCCCTCTTATTAGAGTAAAAGAGGAAATTCATGTACTTTTTGAAGTTAGGGCTCATCATTTACGTCGACAGCCAGGAGAAATTTGTTTTCCTGGCGGGAAAATTGACAAGGTGGATGATCATGCGAAGGCAGCGGCCATTCGAGAAACGTTGGAAGAACTGAATTTGCACTCTAAAGATGTATCGATTGTAGCACCTCTAGATATAATGGTCGGGTATGGGCAAATCATAGAGCCATTTGTAGGGGAAATTTGTCAAGACGTGAACAACATTTTTCCAAATAAAGATGAAGTGGAAGAAATATTTACGGTCCCTTTGGATTATTTTATGGACACTAAACCAGAAAAATATCTTGTGGAGCTTCACCCTCATCCATCGGTCGATTTCCCATTCCACTACATTCCGAATGGGAAAAAGTATAATTGGCGGATGCGAGGAATAAAAGAATTATTTTATGAATATAACGGTCGAGTCATTTGGGGGCTTACAGCAAAAATTCTTTATCACTTTGTGCAGTTGGTGCAAAAATCGAAAAATAACAACTAATTGGTATAATTTGTATTCTCTCCCCATACGTTGAAAAGGGAATGCGAACGCTTTTATAAGGGGAGGAAACAAATTGAAGAAGTGGGTGGTTACAATTGTATTATTCTTTTTACTCTCAACCGTCTTTAAGGCACCTGTGTCTGCTGGGAAATTTTTTAACCCAGGAGCTGATGGAACACCAGGAACATGGTATGTTGGGGCCACGCCTGATCATCTCGACCCGAATGCACCGGTCATTCTCTTTGTTCAAGGGTTAAATAGCTCAGCACGTACATGGTTTGACAATAATGATATGTACGTAACCGCGTATAATGCAGGTTTTCAAACCGCATTTGTCGAGCTTTTTGATGCTGGTGGTACGTCGGAAGACATGTGGGACAACGGACAATTATTAGCCGAGTTAATTGAAGAGATTTATCAATACTTTGGTAAGCCACTTGTTCTAGTAACGCATAGTAAAGGGGGGATTGATGCCCAAACCGCATTAGTTCATTATGGAGTGTATCCCTATGTTTCAAATGTGATTACACTCAGTAGTCCTCATTTTGGGTCCGAATTAGCAGATTTAGCGTATAGCAGTTGGGCAGGGTGGTTAGCTGGTATTTTAGGGTCGAGAAGCGATGCAACGTATTCGCTACAAACATCGTATATGAATTATTTTCGTTCCATTACCGATCAGCATCCAAATGTAAATAAAAACAACTATTATACATTCGCCGGTACCAAATGGGGTTCATTTGGTTCTTCGTTATATTGGGGAGGATTGTATTTATCCCAGTACGGTCCAAACGATGGAGCCGTAACGGTGGAGAGCGCCTTCTTGCCAAATGGAACCATGGTGAAAGTGGGGGATTGGAATCATTTTACTATAAAAGAAGGATCGTCCACATTTTCTTTTTTTGCCCCGTATTTAACGACTTCTACTTCCATGGCTAGTGCGCAAATGGCGGCAGCTACAGTAGAGGATTTAACTATTACTGACCAAACATTAACAAGCGGCCAAATCATTCGTGGTGGTCCATTTAAAGAAGCAGGCATAGAAAGCTTTCTTGTGGAAAAAGGGGTTGAAACATTAACAATCAATTGGATGAGTGATGTCCCCGTTGATACTCTTGAGGTCATCGGTCCTAATGGGAAACGTGAAACTGTTACGGTGGAAAGAATAGAAGACAAAGGAATATTTGCAGGAGCATGGCACCACGTGGCAGTCCTCCAAAAACCAAATGCAGGAACATGGAAAGTATATGCTTCCGATGATGATGCACAAGCTTATCTTCTTGTCGTTTCCTTACAATCGGACATTTCAAATGACCTAGTTCTTCAAAATAAACACAGAAAAAAGATATGGAAACTTGAAACAAAACAGAAGAAAGTAAGAGAAAAAGAAACAAAAGCCACATATTCGGTAGACTTTACCCCTTATCAAAACGGACAATCGATAAAAAATCGAAAAAAATTAAAAATAAAGGAACCAATATCTATTGCTAGTGAAATCACCCTTCCAACGGTTACTGAGGCAGGAACGTATCAAATAACCGTTGAGATTAAAGGAAAAACAAAAGACGGATATCCATTTGAACGAACACTTCTAAAATCCGTTTATAAAGATGAATATGGTAATTTCTATTAACACAGCCATCCAATATTTGGCTGTTTTTGTTTTGAATGGTAGAAAAAACTACCATCTAGAAAAATATTTGATAATATAAAATTGTGCGAAAAAAAGGAAAGGCGAGTGAACATGAGTCTTTATCAATCAGAGATTCAATTAAGCTTTTATCGATCAATGTACAAAAAGGAATTGCTTGCATTTGAATTACTTCCTGAACAAAAACGGTTTACCGCCCTTCCAAACTACTGGATACAAAATAAATCGAAAGAAGGGCAATGGTATCCGATTGTCATTTTACAAGGAAGCTCCCCAGTCGGGTTTTTTGTGTTAGATGAAGGAGAGGACGTAAAAACATATACCTCACGTCCAAATAGCATGCTTCTTCGTTCGTTTTCGGTTCATCTTCCACACCAAGGAAAAGGCTATGCAAAAATAGCCCTTCATCTTCTAGTATCATTTGTTGATACACACTTTCCACACATTGAAGAAATCGTGTTAGGTGTGAATGAAAACAATCATGCCGCCCTCCGCTTGTATCAATCTTGCGGATTTATCGATCAAGGGAATCGAGTGTTTGGACGTCAAGGGTGGCAATATGTTCTTCATTTTTCATTAAAAAATGAACAGTAGATAAATTCGGAGAGGTACTAACATGAACGTAAAAACCCAATTTTTGAAACAAGTAGGAGGGCGCATGATGACGATGAAGAATTCGATATTGATGGTCTATGCTGTAATTGTTATCTTATCGGCGTGTAGTCAACAAACAATGTCCTTTGAAGGGATAAGCGAGCATTGGCACGTCAATGTAACAGTTGTACAGAATGGAGGGCAAATCGAAAATGACATTGTGATGACCTATGTTGGAGAAAAACATGAACCTATAACAAAAATAATGTATGAATTCGAAGGGCCAATGTCCCAAATAGGTGGAGAACCACAAGTGAACGAGGAAGGAATAGTACATGTGGAACATACATTGAATTCCAAGGTATTTTCAGAGGATATGATCGTCACTATTAAATGGAATGGGCAGGAAGAATCGTTTCCTTTAGTAAAAAAATAGAACGACAAACATAAATAGGTAATTTTTGAAACATTTTTCAAAGTTTGTTCGTAATACATAGTAGAAACAGCGGAAAGGGGAGATCAGAATGAACGAAAAAGGTTGTATTAAATGCGGATCGCGTGATGCGGGACAAAAGGAAGTCGCAATGACCGGAACCGGGCTTTCGAAAATGTTTGATATTCAACATAATCGGTTCGTTGTGGTATATTGTCGCAATTGTGGTTACTCCGAGTTTTATAACAAAGATGCTTCTGTAGGATCCAATATTCTTGACTTTTTCTTTGGGGGATAAAACACAAGGTATGTAGATTTACGCTTGGAACAAATCTCCAGGCGTTTTATTTTTAAAGTAAGTTTAGGGTGTTCTATTCATTCATTCACAAGTGGTGCTTAACAGTAGTGTTACGTGCAAAAAGACTTTTTTGAATAAAAGCGTTTTAAGATGCGATGAGGTTTCAAGGTGTAAATCTTTTTAATTTAGTTCAAAAGTACCAATTTAGTGCATAATCTTGTAAACTGGTGCAAAAAAGGTGAATGGTCAAGATATTATTGTTTCAATATTTTTGAATTAATACGATAGGTAGTTAGTTTATTATCATAAAAGAAAAAAATGTGCTTTTAAAAAGTAAAACGGACACTATTCATGTCCGTTTTTACAAAATTCCAATGAAACTATTACTCTTGTACTTCTTTTTTCCAAAAGCCCACCATAAAAGCGGTTACAAATGAACCAATTAAAATGGCAAGAACATATAACCATGCACTACCTGTAACAATTGGAATCACAAATGCACCTCCATGTGGGGCAGGTAATCCAATTCCAAACATCATCGTTAAGGCACCGGCAACTGCTGAACCAACAATAATAGATGGGATGACGCGTCCTGGGTCAGCCGCTGCAAATGGAATCGCCCCTTCTGTGATAAAAGAAGCTCCCATAATGTAACAAGTTTTTCCTGCTTCACGTTCTGCTATAGTAAATTTTTTCTTAAACATGGTAGTAGCTAACGCTAAACCAAGTGGAGGAACCATACCACCAGCCATAATCGCCGCATGTGGAGCATAGTTGCCTGCATCAATCATCGCAATCCCGAATGTAAAAGCAGCTTTATTAATCGGACCGCCCATGTCAACAGCCATCATTCCACCTAGAATTAACCCTAAAAGGACTAGGTTGCCAGTCCCTAAACCTTCTAACCAAACTTTTAACCCATCATTTAATGCTTTCACAGGGTCAATGACGATATACATCATGATCAGTCCTGTAATTAAAATACCAAATAGCGGATAAAGAAGAACCGGTTTAATTCCTTCTAAGGAAGGAGGTAATACGCTAAAGATACGTTTCAATCCAAGAACTAAATAACCTGCAAGAAAACCGGCGATTAATCCTCCTAGGAAACCGGCACCACCTGTAGCGGCCATAAATCCACCGACCATCCCTGGAGCAAATCCTGGACGGTCCGCAATGCTCATTGCAATAAATCCAGCTAACACAGGAATCATAAGTCCAAATGCATTCCCGCCACCTATTGTCATTAATGCTTCGGCGATTGGGTGATAAGATGGGTCATTGGGGTCAAAGGCTTTAATGCCGAAGATGAATGAAATCGCAATTAAAATACCGCCTCCAACAACAAATGGAAGCATATTGGACACACCATTCATTAAGTGTTTGTAAAAACCTTTTCGTTCTCCAAATGTATTAGCTGAATTTGATTGATTTCCTGAACCATGGTATATTGGTGCATCTTTCTTTAAAGCCCGGTGAATTAATTCTTCTGGTTTTCTTATTGCTTGTGAAACTGGGACTTGAATGACTGGTTTACCAGCAAAACGGTCCATTTCTACTTGCTTATCGGCTGCAACGATGATCGCAATCGCCTCATCAATATCTTGTTGCGTCAACGCATTTTTTACACCTGTTGAGCCATTCGTTTCTACTTTTAAGTTCACATTCAGTTCTTTTGCTTTCGCTTTTAGGGCATCTGCAGCCATGTACGTATGTGCAATCCCCGTAGGGCAGGCGGTAACCGCTAAAATTTTTCCTGATGTTGACTTTGTTGAAGTATCTTCATTCGGTACCTTATCATTTTCCTCATACTCATGAATGGTTTGAATAATGTCATCAGCCGTTTGTGCCGTTTCCAGTTTATGACGAAAAGATGGATCCATTAATAAAGTTGACAGGCGAGATAGGGTTTCTAAATGTGCATTATGTGCTCCTTCTGAAGCGGCAATCATAAAAAATAAGTGACTCGGCTTACCGTCTAAAGATTCAAAATCAATCCCTTCTTTTGAGCGGCCAAAAACAATTGCTGACTGTTTAACGGCTTTCGATTTTGCGTGTGGGATGGCAATTCCTTCACCAATTCCGGTTGTACTTTGAGCTTCCCTTGCTAAAATTGCTTTTTTAAATGCCACATCATCATCAAGCTTTCCAGCTTTTGCGAGGGTACGAATCATTTCATCGATGACGGCTTCTTTCGTAGTGCCCCGTAAATCTAAAATGATTGTATCTTTTGTTATTAAATCGGTAAATCTCACATTAAAAACCTCCTTACGAAATGGATTTTATATGGATGCTGGATAAAAGCCGATCGGTTTCGTCCTTCGTACATAAATCTTCTGAAAAAGCAGTGGCAGTTCCAGCGCTAACTCCGTATTGAAAAGCTTTCATCCAATCTTTGTCTTGAATAAATGAGGCTAGAAAGCCAGCTACCGTTGAATCGCCGGCACCAACAGTATTGATGACGTTACCATTTGGAACCGTCGCCACGAATTGATGCTTTTCATTAATAAAAACTGCTCCATTTCCCCCCATTGATACGATGACATTGGATGCGCCTTCTTGTAATAGTTTTTTTCCATACGAGATGGCATCTTGAACAGTTTCAATAGCAACATGAAACATATCACCTAACTCATGGTGGTTAGGTTTAACTAAAAATGGACGAAAGGGAAGAAGTTTTTTTAATATAGGTCCTGTTGTATCAACGATAAAAGGAATATTTCGTTCCGTGCAAAGTAACGCTATTTCTTCATAAAATTGTGCGGGAATCGAAGGTGGTAGACTCCCTGATACCACTAGGACATCGTTTTTCGTTAACGATTCAATTTTTTTTAAAAACTGTTTTTGTTTTTCTTTTGATATAGTTGGTCCAACTCCATTAATTTCGGTTTCTTGAGCATCTTTAAGCTTAATATTGATTCGTGTTGGCTCATCAACTTCAATGAATTGAACTGGAATTTGTTCTTGTGTTAGTGCCTGCTTAATGAAGGTTCCAGTAAAACCACCAGCAAAGCCCAAAACGACACTATTGATTCCGAAGCGCATAAGCACTCGTGAGACGTTAATTCCTTTTCCACCAGGGGAAAAAATCGTTTGTTCCGCACGATTTAACGTGCCAACTTGTAAGTGTTGAATTCGTACGTAATAATCAATAGAAGGATTTAAAGTCACGGTATAGATCATGATGTTTTCACAACCTTTATTACAGTTTTTTTCATCCAGTCTTCATACATGTCTTGGTCTATTTCACTCGTAATGATGGTTGCTTCATGTAAATCGGCAATTTTAGAAAATGTAAATTCATTAAATTTCGAATGATCAGCTAGTATAAAAGCCTTTTCGGAAAGGTGAATGGCTAATTTTTTTACAGTAGCTTCTTCAGGGTCTGGTGTTGTGTAACCGTAATCGAGATGAATGCCGTTGACCCCCATAAACGCTTTATCAAACCGATAGGCTTGTAAACCTTCTTGTGCACCACGACCAATCAGTGCTCGAGTTTTTGATTTTACATAACCACCTGTTACATACGTTTCGATTTGGTGTTCTAAAAGTGCTTCCAAATGGGTTAAACCATTCGTCACAACCTTAATATTTTTCGCTGAAATAAATGGAATCATTTGAAACGTAGTCGTCCCAGCATCTAGATAAATACAATCTCCTTCTTGAATTAGATTTGCTGCATATTGAGCGATTTTTTGTTTTTCTTCTAAATTCTTCGTTGATTTTTCAAGGATGCTTAATTCGATGCCACGTTGATGTAATAGTGAGGCCCCACCATGAACACGTTTTAACTTTCTTTCTTTCTCTAGTTGACTTAAGTCGCGTCGAATGGTGGATTCTGATGATGAAGTCGCTTCCACAAATTCTTGTATTTTCACCACTTCTTTTCGTTGTAATAGCTCTAAGATAATGCGATGTCTCTCTGGAGTTAGCATGTTTCCACCTCTTAATAAAAAGAAACCAAATTTGACTTTAATTATATTGAAAGCATTTTCAAAAATCAATCATTTTTAATCAAAAACTACCAAAAAAAATCAAATTACACTCATTATCAATCATAAACTATCAAATTCTATAGACAAGGGAAAAAACAAATTTTATAATTTCTATCTTTTGTAATAAAATAGGATTAATCATCAATCCAATTTCTGGAGGGAGTTTGATATGAAAATAAGGCGAGCAACTATTGCAGATGCTGAACAAATAGCAAAAGTTCATGTAGATAGTTGGTGAACGACTTATAAAGGAATACTTTCAGAAGACTTCTTACAATCGTTATCCTATGAAGCAAGAGCGAAAAGATGGGAAGAAATTATCTCCAATTCAACAGGTGGGTCAGTGTTTGTCGCAGAAAATGAACACGGGGACATTGTTGGATTTGCGAATGGTGGCAAGGAACGATCCGGGAAGTTACCCCTATGACGGGGAATTGTATGCCATCTATCTGCTAGAAAACTATCAAAGGCAAGGGATTGGAAATCAGCTAGTCCGACATGTTGTCTAAGAGCTTCATACATTTAATATCTTTTCCTTATTTGTCTGGGTATTAGAAGATATTCCATCGCGTTTCTTTTATTATTAAAGGTCAAGAGATCCAATCAGGTTCACTCACCTATCAAAATGGTGAACTAACGTTTGGAGAAGTTATGGAATAGTATTAAGTTGAAAGGAATGAAACTTGTGCGACTCACAGGAAGATTAGTCACGATTCGAACGATTGAAGACCATGATATACCGATTCTTTGGAAATTTATTCATGACACGAAAGATCCTGAATGGAAGAAATGGGATGCACCGTATTTTCCACTAGAACACAAGACGTTAGAAGAGTTTACACGAAATTTAAAACAGCAACTTACGTCAGAACCAGTCCCTCCACGTGCTGTCATTGAAGTCAATAACACTGTCATAGGAACGGTGTCTTATTATTGGGAACACAAGGCATCTAAATGGTTAGAAGTAGGTATTGTCATTTATGATCCATCCTATTGGAACGGTGGGTATGGAACAGATGCCCTAAAATTGTGGATTGATTACTTATTTAACGAGATGCCGCTCGTTCGAATTGGCTTAACGACATGGTCCGGAAATAAACGAATGATTCGCTGTGCAGAAAAAGTAGGCATGAAAATGGAAGGAAGAATTCGAAAGTGCCGCTATTGGAACGGGGAGTGGTATGATTCGATTCGTATGGGACTGCTACGTGAAGAGTGGGAGCAGAATCAAAACCCCTGTCCTCAAAAAAACTGGAAATTACGTCTCATTTGGATTGTCCCGAATCTTCTTTTTTATATTGCTTGTTTTGTATTAACTATTTGGGTAGTCGCAAATAAAGACGGATTGCAAGAGATCAATCGTCTATCAATCTATGTATTTATTTTGCTGGCTCTCTTTTTTGTTTCTGTTTTATCAACCAGTCGGATCATTTCATGGATTAAAGAAGGAAAAATGTAATACATACAACAACGAATAGGAAGCGAGAGATATTAAATGATTCAATATCCATTTTTCAAGATGATTACACGGTAGAGGATGTGTACCCTGATCTTGAGGAAGAACTTCAAATTCCTATTGTTTATGATCGACTACGGTCACGTTCCGCCACAAATGACGTTTATCAACGGAGCCATGTGAAAATGGAAAAGGTGTTATCAGACAGCATTTTATTTAACACGCTAAAATATTCAGATAGGAAAGGAAATTTTAATGCACCATGGAGCCGGAATGCAAGTAGGAGATGTGTTTTTTCAATTCATGATATTTATTTTAGGTTTAGGGATGTTTATCGTTCCCGTCGTACTCATTATTTATGTCATCATTGATTATCAAAAAAGATTAAAGCGGATAAAAGTAGACCAATTAATGGACGAATTGAGAAAACAACGATGAAATAGGCTCGCTATGTTGACGAGAAAAATTTTGACCGAATTAGAGAAGATAATTGGGAGTTTAGAAATCTTTTTTTGGTGCTTGGTTTGTGCTGAGATGTTCGAGACATACAGTTGTTAAATTTTATAGAATCATAGTTTGGAGGATTATATATGGAGCATCGTCATTTGTTTTTGTTTGGCGGAAGCCCCCCTTTTACCCAAAAACTTGGTCATTTGTTTTCATCGATTGTCCAACAACGAAAAGGAAGGGTCGGTATCCTTTTTGTTGAACGAGATGGTTGGGAAGCGTATATGCAAAAGTATACATCCGTATTACAACAATTTGGAATTGAGGACTTTTATTACTTTCCACTCTCACAACAAAAGCTATCCAATTTTGAACTGGAAAGGTTACGTGCATGTTCAGGAATAGTGATCGGAGGAGGAAATACCGAACTTTATCAAAAACGGATGGTGAGGACGAATATTGGAGATATCGTAAAGTCCATGTATCAAAAAGGTATACCTGTAGCAGGGTTTTCTGCAGGTGCTTTGATTAGCCCAGTTCATTGTGTCATTCCGCCTATTGATAATGAGTTAAATCAACATTTGTTTTTAGAAGGATTGGGATTGATTTCGAATGCTGTCGTAAGTGTCCATTTTACCAAATGGAAGGAAAAAGAGAATCTTCTTACAGCGATGGAACGAACCAACGTGTCGGTAGGGTACGGAATTGATGATGAATCAGGAATTTATTTTACCAATGAACAATATGTTCAGCATGAGGGTAACGTGTACACCTTTAAGTCCATTCGCAGATAAGGTAAGAAGATTTTGATTTTAAGAATCATTTCAATTAGTTTTGTGGGTTTACATAATAAGAAAAGGAATAAAACAATTAGGAGATTTTTCTCGTCTACTCTAATATAAGTTAATGGTGGAGAATAATGAAGAAATTCATTTTTTCATGTGTAGCAAATGGTTGTGCTTCGGATGTACATCTAACAATGATGACCAGTCAGTTAGTAAGCCGAATCCACTGATTTATAGTGAAACTAGAGAGAATATTTATTTTACCATTTGGGTAAATCAGAAAGAATTTACTTTGGAAGATGAAATTATTGTAAAAGCATCGGCAACTAATGTTGGGGAAAAAAGTGCGATATACGCTGCTGGGAGTTCAACTTGTGTAACCCATTTAAGGATTCAAATTGTTTCAAAGGAAACAAACCGTTCTTTACCGGTTAAGCCTTTAGAGATCATGGCCTGTACAGACGATTTACATGTTGAATAATTAGAACCAAATGAAACGATTCACGAAGAACTTATTTTTTTACTTAGAATCCCAAAAAGTTTTCCAAAGAGCTTCTTTCATCATCGAATGAAATGTATGAAGTGACAGAGTCGTTTCGTCTAATGGAAAAAGATGGGAAGAGTCTAAACGAATTTCGACACATATAACCATAAATGGAACTAATTTTTAAAAAGGATCACAACGAATACCATAAACATAAAAAAAGATTGGGGCAATGAAACAACTAAAAGTAGATTAATGGAAAAGCCGTATTTACCCGAAGTTATTTTTTTACGGCCCTTTGGTATGTAGTAACTGGTGTAGTATTGTTAATCGATGATTACCTTAAAAGGAAATGGAATATTTAATACATTTTTAAAAAACCGGGCTTACTCCATGGAGTTGGCCCGGGTTTTTTCTATCATGATTTTTGGTTTACGGTTAGTAAAATAAATGCCGACTAAGATAATGAAAAGACCTAGGAGTAAATGCTGGGTGATCGGTTCCTTCATCAGGACGTAGCCCCACATAATGGCGGTTACAGGAATTAAATACGTTACAGTTGTCGCAAATTCGGGGCTTCCTTCTATCATTAAAAAGTAGAAAAGAAGATACGCAATACCTGAACCGAAGCATCCTAGTCCGATGATAGAAAGAATAACGGTACCGTTGAATTCCATTTGAATCGGAATCGTATTTGTCACAATCATTCCGACTAAACCGGTCAAGGTACCAACCAGTAACGTACAGGTGGAGATTAATAGGACGTGCATTTGTTGTAAGTATTGTTTCGCATATTGGGAAGCAAATCCGTAACAAAGCGTGGCTAACACCATCGTCCCCATCCCGATAAAGTTTTCACCGAGAATCATATGAATCTGAAATTCTGTTAAAATAAGAATTCCGCAAAATCCTAACAAAATCCCCATCCATTGTTGGCGAGTTAGCTTCTTTGAAAAGAAAAGAAATCCGATTAGTCCTGTAAAGATTGGTGTTAAAGCGTTTAATACGGATGCGGTGCTTGTATGTATTTGCGTCTCACTTAATGCAATGAGTCCCCATGGGAGTCCAGCATTAAATAGACCAACGATGATGACATGTCTCCATTGAAAAGTACTTGCAATTTGCTTTCTTTTCCACCACAAGAGGGGGAGAAGAATCAGAATTCCTGCTAAACATCGAAAAAAGACGGTTCCCCACACCCCAGCAGCATCTGTTATCCACTTAATAAACACAAACGACATTCCCCATATGAGGCTCAGTCCAATTAACGCACTATATAACCGCATCATTTTCACTCCTTAACTCTCTATTTATTATGCATCAAAGATGTGCAATGTCTTTCTTAAATTTTTTATACATGTTTATTGGTTAGTAAGTAATAAATAAAATTTACAACTAAATCCATCTTTTGACAAGTAATGTTTTTTGAAATTGGGGACAGTCCCTCACTGTTTTAAAACTTTAAAGTATTGAGGGACTGTCCCCAAAGCCTAAAAAGAAAGAAGAGGATGATTGAGAAATGGATTTTTTTTATGACGTCCCCCTAATAAAAAAATAATCTATCATTTCTTTCGATAATATCTTCCAATTTCCTTTCATTACCTTAAAATAGAAGAGGGTTGGTTGTATGGCGTGAAAAATTTGAAATTTGTGGCACAGATGATTTCATCTGTTTGCGAATTTATAGATTTAATACATAGGCTCTACCCTGAAAAAATTGTGGATAACATTTACTGTTATTTCATTCATCAATGTGCCAATTATTATTGGCATGGGTGTCTGTTAAACGATACTGTT
>NZ_JBCNBW010000008.1:0-65307 GCF_050478865.1 Aeribacillus pallidus
GCTACGCTCAAGTATGGGTCTTGCCTGGCTTCTTGTTCCCGCTGAAGTCGCCGCCTTTCGCTTCATGTTAATAACTTGCTAAAAATCAACAATGACATATAACATAGCCAATACATAAATAAGGGTTCAATGGTCTGAAAGATGCTTGTCATCTCAATGATTTTGATTAACTTGACCATGAGTATTTATCAAAAAAATAAATATGATAGAGGTGGACAGTTTGAAAGTAACAGATATCATTTATGGGGACTATATAATAGAAGGGGTTCTTGAAGAACTAATCATGAGTAAACCAGTCCAAAGGTTAAAAGGAATCTATCAAGGCGGTGCCAGTTATTTAGTCAATGAGAACTGGAATGTGACACGTTATGAACACTCAATTGGTGTTATGCTTTTAATTCGGAAACTTGGCGGCTCATTAGAGGAACAAATTGCAGGATTACTTCACGACATTTCTCACACAGCCTTCTCACATGTGATTGATTTTGTCCTGGAAAATAAAGAGGAAGATTACCATGAAAAAATATTTGAGCGTGTCATTGTGAATTCTGAGATTCCTTCTATTCTTGAAAAACATGGATACGATTATAAAGACATCTTATTAGACGATTCAAAGTGGACCTTATTAGAACAACCTGCACCTGAATTATGTGCGGATCGAGTAGATTATACTTTACGTGATATGTACCAATACGGACATATTTCATTGAAAGAGGTAAAACATTTTTTGGACCATTTAACAGTTATTAATGGTAGAATGTACCCGAAAGATATTAAAACGGCTGAATGGTTTGTAGAAACTTATTACAAAGAAGTGATTGATTTTTTTATGAACCCTTTAAATGTGTATGGTTATGATATGCTAGCGAAAACGATAAAATTAGCATTAGATAAAAATGTGATTCGTCTTAATGATTTACTTGGTACAGACGAAAGTGTATTAAACACCTTACTTTCGTCTGAAGACCGAGAGATCCGAAGTCTGTTAAAGAAAATTCATCGTCATGTACATGTAAAAGAAGATAAAAACGACTATGATTTCCATCGTAAAAATAAAGTGCGTCTGATAGACCCTTCCGTACCTTATGAAAATAAGTTAGTAAGAGCCTCAACATTATCAACAAAAGTAAAAAGCATGGGGAAACAAGCGTACCAAAAGGCTGTTACTGGAATGTACGTAAAAGTAATTTCTAACTAATAACCCATTTATCCCTAAAACAAAAAGGACTTTTATGGTTTGGAAGTCCTTTTTGTTTATATATATCAACAATTACTGTGAACATAAAGACAGCTTATAGGGTTATTTCACAATAGGTTCCTGCGTAATTTTTTGTAATAAATTTTCAAACTTTGGATAGAAGTATTGAACGACGAATCCTAATGTAAGAGTAACCATAATCGTTCCTATTCCGATGGCACCTTTAAAAATGAAGGCAAGGGTTAACGCAAATCCTTCACTAATGATTCGGGCAGTGCGCAATTTTAACCCAAAGCGTTGATGAATGGCGACCATGAGCGTATCCATCGGACTTGCTGGGAATTTGGCTTGTAAATAAATGGCGATACCAACTCCTAATGTTAGAATACCTGCAATTAAGTAACTAACTTGCAAGAAAAGATTATGAGGTGTAAATGGTTCTAACACAATTAGCAACCAAAAGTCAATAAGCGCACCAATAACAAAAATAGTAGCCGCAGCAAGAATTTCTGGTTTTTTCTTTAATAAAAAGGAATTGATAAAAATAAGTACAATTCCGTTAATAAAGATACATGTACCAACGGTGATACCAAAGACGTTCGATTCACCAACCGCAAAAGCATCCCACGCAGCTGCTCCAAGACCTGATTTAATAATTAAACCTACGCCTAACGTTAAAATGAATAAACCAACTATAAAAAATAATGCACGTTCTTTCATTCAACATTCTCCCTATTTAAATATTATGATGTCAGTCGTCATACCTCTTAAGCGGTTACATATGAGAATGATACTTAAATGAGTGATGAAAAGCAAGTAGAAATATATGAAAAAAAAGTGAAGTGAGTGTGGGAACATACTTTTAATAATTCCGATTTTAAATTTTGGAATAGATGAAATTGGTTACACTAACAATAATGCGCTTTTATTAGGGTGATTCAAATGATTCGAACGGTAGCAATCTTAGATGACTATACAGTCGTAAAAAACATTTCATTGGAACAACTTCATGAAAAAAACGTCCAATGGTTTTGGACAGATTTTAACAAACCTTTAAAAGAGGAAATGATGCAGTTAAAAGAGTTTTTTCAATTTCATCCGCTAGCCATTGAAGATTGTATTAATCAGCTTCAGCGCCCTAAATTAGATTATTATGATGACTATGTATTTTTTGTTATTCATTCATTGCAATCTAACCCATTAAAGAAATACGAAATGGACATTTTTTTAGGGACACATTTTATCGTTACTTTTCATATGGAAGATTCCAATGCATTAAATCAAGTTTGGTACCAAATAACGAATGAAAAGGTAACGGGGAGTTGGAGTCCAAACTATGTATTATATCGTTTAATCGATAAAACAGTGGACGAGTTTTTTCCTATTCTTTATGAATTAGAAGAACGAATTAATCGACTAGAAGATCGGCGTGCGTATAAAACCTATGAAAATAAAAGTATTGAACAACTTTTGGACCAACTCTTTCGGGCAAGAAGCGAGCTGTTATTTTTAAGGCAAACAATCAACCCAATGAGAGACTTAATTTATCGGATGATTAATTCAAGGCACCTGCAATGGATGCATGCAAAAGAAGCGTACTTTATGGATATATACGATCACTTAATTCGCCTAATGGATAAAATTGAATCTAATCGAGAAGTAACTTCAGATATTCGAGATAATTACTTATCAGTTAGTACTCATCGGACGAATCGAATTATGCAAGTGTTAACGGTCATTACGACCATTTTTATGCCGTTGTCGTTTCTTGCAGGTATTTATGGGATGAACTTTTCTTACATGCCGGAATTAGAATGGAAATATGGATATTTCATTGTCTTAAGCATCATGTTTTCATTAGGTATTGGCATGTATCGACTTTTTAAACGAAAAGGGTGGTTAAAATAATTTGTTATCAAGTAACTTAAGATGAAGATTTTAAGTCTCAATTAATGATGAAGATTTTAAGTCTCAATTAAATTAGAAATTCACTTTGATTTAGTAAAACATGTAAGAGATGGTTGGTAACATTAGTTACTATTTCAGTCTATTCTATTTTGTATTTAAATAACCTGCTACGAACTAATATGTTTATTGATTTTTTAACAGGCGGGAAGTGTAATTAAATCAAGCATTATACGGATTGTAGATGAATAAATTATAATGAATGTTCACGGAAGGGAGGGGGATAGATGGAAATTCGAGTTTTAGGTTTTCTTTATGAATCAACCGATGATACATCTAATCACGAATTACATTCCCATCAACTTTATATTACTTCTTGGGATGGAAAGCCGTTACATTCACACAAGATTTCAGGTGTCACATCATTTGATGCAGGTCATAACCATAAATATGCTGGAATGACTGAACCTGCACCTAGTGGAGTTCCTCATAAACATAAGTATTTAACCATTACCTCGTTTGATAATGGGCATAGGCATAAAATTAAAGGTGTAACTGGACCAGCGATTCCGTTACCAGGGGGAGGACATTATCACAAATTTAGTGGAGTAACATCTCGAGATGGAGACCCTCCACATACTCATAAATATTTCGGAAAGACAAGTCCATAAAAAAGAATGGGTGAAGCTTGGATCATCATTAATGATCCGGTTTTTTTTATTTAACCGAATTAATTGTATATGCCTATACAAAACCAACTTTTCATGAATATGATGTTGACGATTAAAAATAATTTAGGAGGTTTAATTAATGTCACAAAATAAAAAAGAAAAAGTGATTCACGTTGATAAACTGACTATTCATGCAAAAGAGGTCGAGTTCATTCATGATCGAATGAGAGAAGATTTCCCTAAGAGAGATCCATGGGATTTTTTTTGGAGGCGGCCACGGAAGGATGAGCTAAATAGTACAGATACAGATGTTCAAGAAGCACGCGAGGGACAAAATTAAGATGAATTTCATGCATAAAGAAAAAAAATAATGTATTCGTCGAATTTAAGTTTTTTTTTTAACTTTATTCATTATTGTGCATTTATCAAAAATATAACTCCAAAGATTTTAGCCCTTTTCAATTCATTTACCATTCATATTAAATGGTAATAAATAGTGAAAGCGACGAGGAAAAATGCCGGTAAACTATTATTTCTCCAATCTCTTAACGGCCCTAGAGGATTTTTTATCCCGTTCTTTTACATTGTTTCCTTGTTCTTATCAGCCTTTTTCTTCTTATGGACAATTGTTTTATAGCACAAGTATCTTCTTATGGATCTTTGTGCTTTTTTTATTTACAAAAAATAGAATTGTATTTTACAAATGGAAAGGAAAGGTCATTCTAACCTGTTTTTCATTTTTTTTATTATTAACTTGGAGAAAAATAAACAGAAGACAAACATAAACCATCCCCTCTACAAATCTGAAGAGGATGGTTTATTGAATGAGTTAATAAACTTTGTAAAATTAAATTTTTGAAGAAAAAATGAACATATTATTTCATTTTAATAGTGATTGCTTGCCTTCCCATTTGTTCCCACGCTTCAATAAATTCCTGTTTTGGTGCTTTTTTATTTTTCGTCCCGGTTAATGGGTCATTAAAATATATAAATTGTTCATCAAAGCCAGTAATTAATACCGAATGCTCCCGATAAGTGATTTTAATGGGACCTTTTGGTGTTTGCCATTCTACAAATTCATTAGGTGGGAGTTCACGATAAGTCGTATTTGTAATTACCCAAACTGGTGAACCGTTTAATAAATACGGATAGATTTCTTCAAACGACTGTCCGGTTAAATCCACGATTTGATTCGGTAAATACTTTTCCGCTAACTCTTTAATTGGTTTATGATATACGCCTAATCCCGGATTTTCTTTCGTATACATATCCCCAACGAATCCTTCATTTGGATGCCCGAAAAATATTTTTCCATTACGTCTTTGATAGGGAGTTGGATCTTTCTTTACTTCTTTAGCCAAGGTCATCTTATCGACAGACACTCCCGCATCATTTAATAACATCGCCAAACTCGTGACCTCACATCCTCTTGGAAGTTCCGGAAGTTGAGACATAATCGGTGCATCAATTAGCACGGAACTAATTTGGGGAGGATCTTGTTCTTCCAAAAAAACAGCACTTTCATTAAACACTATCTTTTGAGTAGATGTCTCTTGTGTAATTTTTTTAAATGTATGGATGGATTTGTTATTATTGATATAATATTGTAATAATGATAATAATAATATAAAAATCATTATAATACCTACAAGAGGAACGTGATTAGGTTTTTTATTTCGATAATAAAGAAGTATGGCCATTGAACAAACAAAAAAAGCAAAGAAAAAAATAGGTTCAAACATATTCAGTGAAACTCCTTTAGTGAAAATAGACAAATAAGGTAGATTAAGGTAAACAAGTTAATCATATAATATATACTACTCAAAATGCTAGGTTATAATTTTAATTTTTTGATAAATTAGGAGGGCGACATTATGTGCGGCTTTATTGGTTGCATCCATGATGTTCCAAAAACAGTGGATGAGACATGGAAAGAAACGTTTCAACAAATGAATAATATGATTACACATCGAGGACCCGATGATTGCGGTTACTATTTCGATGAACATGTGAATTTTGGTTTTCGCCGTTTAAGTATTATCGATCTTGAGGCTGGACACCAACCATTATCCTACGAAAATGAACGCTATTGGATTATCTTTAATGGGGAAATCTATAACTATATAGAACTAAGAGAACAATTACTCGCCAAAGGATATGAATTTACGACACATTCAGATACTGAGGTAATCATTGCACTTTACAGTGATGAAAAAGATAAAGCGGTTGAAAAGCTACGCGGTATGTTTGCGTTTGTTATTTGGGACAAACAAGAAAAAACGATTTTTGCTGCAAGAGATCCATTTGGAATTAAACCGTTTTTCTACATGGAGCAAGGTGAACGGACGTTTTTCGCATCGGAAAAGAAAAGCATTTTGCACGCATTAGAAAACGATGTACTGAACTACGTTGCACTGGATCATTATATGACGTTCCAATATGTTCCGGAACCAATGACCATGTCGGAAAGGATTAAAAAGTTAGAACCAGGTCATTATATTAAGAAAAAAATCGGAGAAAAATTAACCATTCATCGTTATTGGAAAGCACAATTTCAACCAATCCAACAATCAGAAGACGAACTGGTAAAAGAAATACGCAATGCCCTGTTTGATTCCGTTAAGGTTCATATGCGAAGTGACGTACCGGTAGGTTCATTTTTATCCGGAGGAATTGATTCTTCCTTTATTGCGGCCATTGCGAAGCACTACAACCCACAGATTAAGACGTTTTCTGTCGGCTTTGAACGAGAAGGATTTAGTGAAATTGATGTAGCGAAAGAAACCGCTGACAAATTAGGTGTTGAAAATATTAGCTATGTGATTACACCTGACGAATATATGCAAGAATTACCGAAAATTATGTGGCATATGGATGATCCTTTAGCCGACCCAGCTGCAGTACCCCTTTACTTTGTCGCACGTGAAGCACGAAAACATGTAACTGTTGTGCTTTCTGGTGAAGGTGCAGACGAGTTATTTGGCGGATATAACATTTATCGTGAACCACAATCTTTAGCGATGTTTGACGAAATGCCAAATACGTTAAAAGCGGCTTTAAAAACAATTGCAAACATTCTTCCAGAAGGAGTAAAAGGGAAAAGCTTTCTGGAACGAGGAACAACGCCAATCGAAGAACGATATATTGGAAATGCAAAAATGTTTGGAGTAGAAGAAAAACAAGAGCTGCTCGTTGGGCCACATCGAGGATTGGATTTTAAGGAAATAACAGCTCCTTACTATCAAGAAACAACACAATATCCGCCCGTCAATCGCATGCAATACATTGATATACATACATGGCTACGCGGAGATATTTTATTAAAGGCAGACAAAATGACGATGGCGCACTCATTAGAATTACGTGTTCCGTTTTTAGATAAAGTTGTTTTTGATGTGGCAGCTAAAATTGGTCCTGACATGAAAACGGCTCACAACACAACCAAATATATTTTACGGAAAGCGGCAGAAGGAATCGTTCCTGATCATGTGTTAAACCGGAAAAAACTTGGTTTCCCAGTTCCTATCCGTCATTGGTTAAAAAACGAAATGTATGATTGGGCGAAAAACTTAATAAAAGAAAGTGATACCGATTATTTACTAAATAAAAATGTACTTTATCGTTTATTGGATGACCATTGCAGTAATAAAGGAGATTATAGCCGTAAAATTTGGACGGTGCTCGTATTTATGATTTGGTACCAAGTGTTTGTAGAAAAGAAATATAATTTCTCAAATATTTACAATAAAGAAAAGGAATTACTTTCAATCTAATGAGTATTGGCACCCAACGATTGGGTGCTTTTTATTTTCTTGGCATATTTTTACCATAAAAAATTTCATCCATTTCATGATTTATTTTTGCTGTTATTTCATCGATTTCTTTTTTAGTTAGTTCTTCTTTTGAATAGCCAAAAAGATAATGATCGATATTAAATTCTCTAAGCTTACATTTCGTATGAAAGGTATGTTCCTGATAAACATTAACATCAATCATATCGTATTTGGATTGAATATCTTTTGGAATAAAATTTTGAATCGACGTAATATCATGATCGATAAATAATTTATGCCCATTGATATCACGTGTAAATCCTCTTACACGGTAATCAATAATCATGATGTCGGCATCAAAAGAATGAATAAGGTAATTCAATGCTTTCAGCGGAGAAATTTCTCCACATGTTGAAACATCTATATCTGCACGAAATGTACTTATTCCTTCATGAGGATGATATTCTGGATACGTATGCACAGTGATATGGCTTTTATCAAGTGAACATACGACAGAATTAGGTAAAGGACCTGGTGATTCTTTATAGGTGTCTTCGGGCACTTCAACAACAGGACCTTCTGAAACAAGCATTGTAACACTTGCCCCTTGTGGAACATAATCCTGATTAGCAATATTTAATATGTGTGCACCGATCAAATCAGATACCTTTTTTAAAATGGACGTTAACCGTTCTGCGTTATATACATCGTCAATGTAATTAATATAAGCTTCTCGTTCATTTTTCGTTTTGGTGTAACAAATATCATACATATTAAAGCTGAGCGTTTTTGTTAGATTGTTGAATCCATGTAAGGTGACGTGAGGATTCCTTGTAGTACTCATTGACATGGTCTCCCTTTTCCTTTTTTCTTAGAATCCCAATAATCGAAAAGAATCATGCAACTAATAAAAACAATTGTTCACTAAGTCGATTAATTGTTTTTGAACAAGACATACTATGGTTAACCAAGAATGAGGTGGCGAATGATGACAATTGTTAGACTTGGTTATGTCGCAATGAGTGTTCATTTACAAAATTGTTCCCCGTCACAAACAATGACATTTGCCCAATTTCAAAGAATACCTGATTGTGATGCTGCTATTCGGAAGTTAGAACGGATTGCGGTTTCAAATTTAGAAAATTGTTTACGGTTATTAAAGCATAATCTTGCTCATGATATTCGTTTTTTTCGATTAAGCTCAAAACTTATTCCTCTTGCCAATCATCAAGAATTAGAGGGGTGGAATTATATCCAGCCTCTTCGTGCCATATTAAAAGAAATTGCCGAATTTTTACATAAACATCCTATGAGAGTGGATTTTCATCCCGATCATTTTGTCTTATTAAATTCTCCCGATTCAGAGATATTAAAAATGTCTATGAAAACATTACGCATCCATCAATTGTTGTTAAACGGAATGAACATTCCATCAAAACATCGATGTGTGCTCCATATAGGAGGAGGGTATAACGATAAAGAAAAAGCGTTAGAACAATTTATTCATAATTGGGCATTTGTACCAAATGATTTACAAGAAATGATCATGTTAGAAAATGACGATACCACATTCACGTTAGAAAATACGTTATATTTATGTGAAAAACTAGAAATTCCCCTTGTTTTCGATTTACACCATCATTTAGCCAATCACGATAATAGTGATTGGAAACCTCAATGGGAAAGAATTGTTGAAATATGGAAACATTCACCATTACCGCTTAAAATGCACATCTCAAGTCCCCGAAGCGATCAAGATTTTCGTGCCCACAACGATTTTGTTGATCCGGACATGTTCATGCGATTTTTACATGACATTAAAGGTACAGTTCCACAAATCGACTGCATGATTGAAGCAAAACGAAAAGATGGAGCGTTATTCCAATTAGTAAACAATTTAAAAGGATATCCAGAAATTGAGTGGATCGATCAAGCAACTTTTTCTATTCAATAACTGAGAAAATATTTAGCATACAGTTAAGGGACCTTATTGGAAAGGTCTTTTTTTCGTGAAAGGCTTTTATAAATAGGATGAATTATTGGTGGAACAGTTTTTTACTTGTAAAAAAGAGTGGTCCTATTTGAAAGGTATGCCGTAGCGACTGGATGCTAGGGGATTAATCGTGGGTTGGTTTATCCATGGAACTATATAAAGAAAATTTATAAATCAAATAGATTGGACAATATCACTCGTCAGAAATCTCAAAAATATAAATCCACCCTAATATATGACTGCATACTTCCGAAAACTATATATTGTGGAAACTAAAGGGGGTAACATGATGTTAGCATTTTGGAAAAGGATCCATGGGATTAACTTATGGAAATTAAACAGAACGTTACTTAAAATGTCAAAATCTAAAATATCGTTAGAAGAACAAATGAACAACGGGATGATAACAATTCACTTTGAATCAAGACATTCGGAATTTCTTATTGATAATGAACAAAAGAAAGAGATTGAAGAATCGATTCAAAAACTGGAAGGTTTCGAGATTTTACGGTTAACTTTGTTAGAAGAAATTGTACCGGTTTATAAAGAGCAACGTACCTTTGGCGGGGTATCGAGATGGCTTGAGATTCGTACGAAACAAATGAATGAAGAACATGCAGCTTCTTAATTGGAACATCATTCAAAAAGAGCAGCCTTCACTTTAGCTGCTCTTACGTTTTTTTATTGTAGTTTCGATCGTATTGGCCATTGCCCAGAAGTTTATTCCTTCATTATTTATCATGGGTGTACAACAAACTTTCCTCTCTAACTTTTTTGAAGGGTGGCTTTCGTTTTATATTCGGAAGAACCACTTGAGAACGAACAGGAAAAGCAACGTTTACATTATACCTCGCAGAGATTACGAGAATTCATTTCAACTATTGAAAAGAAAGAGTAGAACCTTTCTAATCTACAATAATATCATTATGTAAACCATGATAATTCTTTAGATCTTGACCTCAATGATAGAGAAAGGTCATATTAGAAATAAAAGTCGATTTTTCCTACAAAGAGGAAGAATCGACTTTTAAATCTTAACTCCGTTTATCGTGTGTGTGCTTGAGAGATTAAATATTTAATAGTGATACAGTATCGTTCTCTTCTAAATTTTCTACCATTTCATACCAAGACTTCGGTTTGTTCGATAAGACAGAATAATAACGTTTTAAAAATTTCACAACTAGCTCAGCTGGAAGTTTATTTACGTTATCGTCCATTGGAAGAAAACAAAGGTCGAGCCCTGTAACAGCCTCTCCATCATTGTTCCAAGATGGGTGAACATAAGGGAAGTCAAGACGCTTATATCCAAGATGAGACAATACTTCACGACGTACGTATGGATCCATTGGCTTAATTCCGCCAAATTCATAATGCTCGACTCGGTAAGGATCATAAATTTCAGCAAACATTCCAAATAACTGTTTTCCGTTGGCACAGGCCCAAGCGTTCAAATCCTCTAATCGCTTTTGTGCTAAAAATCGACCGATACCAAGTCCTGCTTGGCCAATGATCGTAAAATCTGTCATGGCGACATTTAAATCTTCATAATAGCGGTACTCAGTCGCACCTACGACTTTTCCTTCGTGGACAGCCACACACACACGAATTCCCGGATCCTCTAGAGGCTCTTTCCATTGATCGAATGCTAATACTTCTTCAGGAGGAAATACCTCTTGCATCAATTCGTGCATTTTTTTAAATAAAGGGTCCTCAATACTTGTCATTCTCCGAAATTCCATTTTCATCATTCTCCTTGTGAAGGTTTGGCGGTATGAAAAGGATTTTTCCATTCCATTAGTGCTGCATAGTTACAAGATTCTTCGTCCTCTAAATAGTTAGCCACCACTTGAACAGGGGTACGTCCGCAGCGAAGAAGGAAGGTAATGACAGGGTCCTTTAATTCACCTTTTACGACCGCTTCAAGGTATTGTTCGGCCGTCATCTCATGAGCTTTTTTATGATAGCCAGGCATTCTCCCTCCGCCTAACAGACGTTCTAATCCAAGTTGAATAACGACTTCATACATGGATTGCATTAGCCATTTTCCTAATCCTAATTTGCGGTAGGCTGGGCGTACGCCAATATCAACCACATAAAGCGTATTTCCATTCGGATTATGGTTCCGAATATATCCATTATCGGTGATTTCTTCCCATGTATGAGCCGGATGATTTGGGTCAAAGTCTACAATTAGTCCAGTCATCGACCCAGCGATTTCCCCATCTACCTCAACACATAAGGCTCCTTCTGGAAAGAGCGTCACATGGTTTTTCAACTGCTCTGTGTTCCACCATAATTCAGACGGGAAGGGAGGGGGAAAGCTTTCCTGTTGAATACGGATTAAGCCAGGAAAGTCATTTTCATCATAATTTCGAATGACCGCCGGGACGGGCCGATCTTGGTCAAAGACGTAAAACTCCTTACGATACATGATTCACCCTCCTTGTAAAGAGCTAAGTCTTTTTATTTCCAATCCGGATAAAGGTCAGTTCGGCGATCGCGCCATGTAGTAACAGAACCACTTTCACGAACTTGATATAACAGTTCTAAATCAAGATCAGCGGTCACAATCATATCGTGGTTGATTTCCCCTTCGACCAAGATGCCGCGTGGAGGAAACGGAATATCATTCGGTGTAATGACTGCCGCTTGGCCGAAATTCGCGCGCATAAAGTCAACTGTAGGAAGGGAGCCGACTGTACCAGTGGTAACGACATACACTTGGTTTTCGACTGCTCTTGCATGGCTAGTGTATCGAACACGATGGAAGCCATGACGATCATCGGTGCAAGAAGGACAGAAAATAACATCGGCACCTTTCGCTTTTGCCATGCGAACGATTTCTGGGAATTCGATGTCATAACAAGTCAACATGGCAATGGTTCCTTTTTCCGTTTCGAATACTTGTAGCCCATCGCCAGGTGACATGTTCCATTCTTTTACTTCTGTAGGCGTAATATGGAGTTTTGCCTGTTCAGCGACTCTTCCGTCTGGATAGAACAAATGTGCCACGTTGTATAATCGGTCCCCTTTACGGATGACATGGGTTCCTCCGATGATATGCATCTTTGTTTTCTTAGCCAAATCGATAAATAAAGTCCGATACTGTTCTGTAAAATCAGGGAGATCTTGAATTGTTAAAGGTTGTCCTTGATCATTACCAATGGACATCAGCTGAGTGGTAAAAAATTCTGGGAATAAAACGAAATCAGCATCAAATTCTTGAGCTGTTTTAATATAATGCTCCACTTGTTGAGCAAATTCTTCAAAAGATTGGATGGTATGGAGATGATATTGAACGGCTGAAACTCTTAGTTTCATCAGCCTCCTCCTTTCTTGTCATCAAACTATGAAAATTTAGATGGCTATGATAATGTTATTATTAGGCAAATCATTTGTTTTCACAAGTACACACTTTCATGTAACATAGTGTAAAAAAGTATACTATAGTGAATAAAAGAAATAGTGGACTCTAAGAAATCTGTAGAAGTGATGACAGTCATCGATGTAGGATACAATCAAACGGGCAGCGGATTTTTTATAAAAATGGCTGCCCGTTCGTTGCTGGCTGTTTCTTTATCGCTATTTGGATAGGCTTGTATCTATACAAAAATTTGTACGCCAATTAAAGAACTGAATAAATGGTAAGAGAAGGTTAGTTTCGAGACTTTAAGGAAGAACGTATTTATTTGGCGGACTCGTTGATTTTTACATGGTCCTTCACGACCGTCTCCAAATAGTTTTTTCCCCATTCATACATAGCATCGAGAATAGGTATAAGACTTTTTCCATGTTCAGTTAGTGAATATTCCACTTTTGGTGGAACAACGGGATAAACTTTGCGATGAACAATTTGGTCTGCTTCCAGCTCTCGCAACTGGTTAACAAGCATTCTTTGGGTAATCCCTGGCAAAAGTGACTTTAACTCACCAAACCGCTTTGTCCCGCCTTTACCTAGATGCCATAATATAAGCATTTTCCATTTACCACCAATGACAGCAAGTGTCAATTCTTTTTCACAGTTATACGTCTTGCCACAAACATGTCCCATTTATTCCACCTCCATTGACTATTATAACCATTCGTATACTTAATGTCGCTACATGCTCATAAAATACATACTATTTATGCATCTTGATCCCATAATTACCATAAATATGCTTTTTTTACATTATAGTATGTTTTAGAACTACATAATAATAAAGTGTAAATTTTTTAAGGGGAATTATAGAGACAAAGTTTTTCAACAAATAAATCTACTTGTTTATTTTCTTACTCGAATACATCAAACATTCTTATTAATAACTGAACATAACTAAGGGAGGAGAGAAAATGAGAAACATCTTGCAAAATTTTTTCGGCCGACCACAAGGTTTTTTAGGAAGCATTGGTGGAAGGATTATGGCATTTACGAATAAGGAACTTAACGAATGGACATTGTCATTATTGAATATACGAAGTTCTGATAGGGTATTAGAGATCGGATTTGGTCCCGGAATCGCAGTAGAGAAGATAAGTAATATTATCAAAGAAGGAATAATCGTAGGAATTGATCCTTCAGAGATAATGCTTTCTCAAGCGCAAAAGAGAAATGAGGTGGCCATAAGCGAAGGAAAAGTAAAGCTACATCTTGCAGAAATTGAGAATCTGCCTGTATTTGACGAGACATTTGATAAAATTTTTTCGATTAATTCAATTATTTTTTGGAATCAACCTATAAAAAGACTAAAAGACTTACGCAAATTGATGAAGCCAAACGGATTGATTGCCATTACAATCCAACCACGCTCTAAGGAGGCTAATAATGAAATCGCACTCGAGGAAGGTAAAAAATTAGTACAGTATCTCAAAGAGGCAGGGTTTTCACAAATTCATCTGGAAGTCAAAGAAATGAAGCCTGTTTTAGCTGTATGCGCTATAGGTGTTAATCCATCGAGTTAGCAATCCGTTTGCAAATAGTTCCATTACTTTGTAAATAATAACAAAATGATCATTGAATTTATGATCGAATCAATATAGTTTATACAAAAAAAGTCAATTTGTAAGTAATATTTTTGTCTTTAAGGTAATCTAATGAATAAGTCACATGATTTAGCAATCATTCATTATGAAAGGAGAACTCCACATGCCGAGCCAAAAGCTTGTTAACGCACTTGTTGAACAAATGAATTATGAATTCGAATCAGCCAATATTTATTTAGCGATGGCAGCATACTGTCAAGCGGAAAATTGGGATGGGTTTGCGAACTTCCTTTTAGTTCAAACAGAAGAAGAACGCTTTCACGGAATGAAAATTTTCCGTTACTTAAATGATATTGGGGAGCGTGCGATGATTACGGGTTATGATACTCCGAAAAACGATTTTGAATCGATTTTAGACTGTTTTGAGTCTGCTTATGAACACGAAAAAGAAGTAACTAAGCGCATTTATGCTCTTTCTGACTTAGCCCTAGATGAACGAGATCACGGTACGATTCATTTCCTTAAATGGTATATTAATGAACAAATCGAAGAAGAAGCGATGTTTGATCACATTATTGTTCAATTAAAACGGCTTAATAACGATACCAATGGTATGTTTTTACTTGATCGTGAGTTTGCTGCAAGAACATTTACTCCTCCACAAGAATAAAATTTGGAAAAAATGGGGAAATGTTCAATTCGACCTTTTCTTTCAAATAGGATTGTCCCAAGAAACTAATCGTTGTTTTTAGTTTCTTTTAAATGGAGATGGGGATTAGTAAAGCTTGGAACGAAAATCCAAGCGTTTTTCTATTTAAGAAAAGGGTAAATGTGTAAAAAAGCAAGAATGACATTCATGTGCATTAAAATGTTAATGGTAATTGTGAAAAAAGGGAGGGACCAATTATTCTAAAATACCTAATAATATATACTCTCTTTTAGTTACTACACCCGTTTCTGGTAAATGATGAACTCTTTGAAATAAATGAACAGCTCTCTCAGTTGTCTTATCAAAAATTCCATTTACCTTCCCATGATAAAAGCCCATTAGTTTTAGTCTTTCTTGGACGATTTGAACCATATTCCCTTTTGAACCGAGAGATAAATTTTTTAAATCTCCATTTCCAATACCTGTGATAGGTCCTACTATATGTACAACCGTACCTTTAGATACGATTTCAAATAACTCTTCCACATCCTCGTTTCGCATTCTGATACAACCACTGCTTACATTATTACCGATCAACCAAGGTTTATTTGTTCCGTGAATTCCATACTCTCCCCAAGGTACGTTTAATCCTAACCAGCGAGTGCCAAAACCACCTCCCCACGATCTAGATTTTTTGGTAATCATAAATGTTCCAATAGGCGTAGGCGAATCCTCAGTTCCAGGTGATATTTTATATCTCTTGATGACTTTTTCACCTTCAATTACGTAAAGCTCTTTCGTCCATAAATCAACCTTAATGAAAATTTTTTGAATTTTTTCACTGTGGACTTCACTAAATGGAGATATAGTTAAAAAGATGACCATAGAAATAAGAACAAAAAAATTAGTTCTTCTTATTTTGTTTTTCATCTCGATATAACTCCTTCAAAAAGTATTGTCCGTCTATATACCAGCGATCAATGATACTATCTCTTCTAATAATGAAATGGATATCCATTTTTTCTCTACCTTTATTTCTCTTATAGAATTCAACTTCAACTGGGATTTTCATTAAGATTTGTTCATTCATGTCGTTCACAGGTGATAATGACCTATTTGTGATCTTAAAATAAGTAAAATCGTTTATTATTTTGGTCAACGGAGATAGGGTCTCTTTCGCAACCGTTAGTTCTAATAGTTGGTGATCGTGAGTGTTAATAGCTATTGCAAATATTTGAATTAGTTCATATGGGTCGATGCGATTCATGTAATCATGAATCTTTCCACCAGCTTTTAATATCATTATTTTATGAGATAAATCCATATGATCTGATCGATGGGTTGTACTTCCCCAAAAATGAATACAAAAATGTCCCGGAAAACCATTTTTAATAGCACCTGCACCATGAGGCATTCCATGCATGGATGCAGCAATCATCTGGTCATCAATAAGAACGATGATGGCTCTCCTATTCCAACTCCATTTTCCATTGTATATTTCTTTCATTATTTTTGTGTCTTTTCTACTTAGTGGTTGGACATCAGCATGCTTATTTCCCGCTCTTCTTTGAACTCTAAATTGTAAACCTGTTTCCACATCAACAACTGTAAAAGTTGTTCCTTTAGGCAGAATTTGATTGGCGATATCCCAATGCAAAACTTCAATCATATAACTAATAGGGGTATCGTTGTCTTCATAATAATCTTCATTAGCTAATGCTTTCATTGGAAGGATCAAAAAAATAATAGAAAGGATCATCATATGATATCTTAACTTCATCATTACATATACCTCACATTACATAAATTTCTTTTTTATTTTTAGCTACAAGAAAAACGAAATTGACGGTAATTATTAGAAATTGATGTTTGTTTAAAAATTGGACTCGGAGAACAGGGAGAAGATAATAAACTGAGTGAAAATAGGTTCGACCAAAATGGCGAATGACGAAGATAAGATGGCTTTTCTTTTAGAGGTTTTTGTAAGAAGACTTAGCTATTATAAACAGAAGATAGACAGTCATATATCTACTGTGGACTGTTTATTTGAAATTATTGTGCGCGAGGAGGAAACGATCAAAGAACTACTCTTACAGGAAATAAAAGGGAAAGAGAAGATCGGCCGCGGAGATTTTGCTCATTTTTTGTTAAGAGGGCTCGAGTTCGTGCGAAACAATCCGATCATTCGCCGCGTTTATTTTGAAGGAGAACTTGACATGCTGATACGAAAGCTGCCGAAGGAACGAATTGAAAACCACATGGAGAAAGATGCCCATGTACTTTTTCCGCTATTGGAAGAGTGGGAGAAAAAAGGGATGTTAAAGGAAACGAATCGTGATGTCATAATGAGTGTCATTCGTGCTTATTATTTTGCCTTCGTTCATGAGCAGCAAATAGGCTCTGAACATATTTTGCAAACAGCGCAATTTCTAGCAGAAGCGATCGCTGAAAAACTAATAAAGGATAAAGAGCAATGATTGAAGTGAATGAGGCCGTGAAATTGTTTGTAAATAACACCAATGAATGGTTTTGGGTGCAGTTTGTTATTGGTTTATGTATTCATATTTTGGTTATTGATTTACTGTTGAAGAGATTTCAACGAATGATTGGTTGAATCATGATAAAAGATGATGAGAACCTTTTATATTATTACCTATTTAGAGCAAACTATTAGAAACTTATTAAATACAGGAGTGGGAGCATGAAATTACAGGGAGACATTATTTCTGGTGAGTTTAATCAGCTGAAGAATGAATTTTATTTACAAAGAGTGAAACATTTTACGACAAATTCAACACTTAATGAAAATCAGTTAAAAACACTTTATGATTATTTAAATAAACATAAAAATGAAGGTGATGGACAAATCCTTACTTTGTATGATCAAATGCCTGTCCGTTTGAGTCAAGAAGAAATCAACCAATTGATGAATGAGCTGGATAAAATAAAGAATTGGTTTCATTAATGATAATTAATCAAAGCGGGGGAATTGAGTATTAAAATTTGTTATTATTTAAAATGAGATGATAAATCACATGATAATATTCAGAACGTAAACGATATTCTTTTATCTGTTTGTAAATTAAAAATGGAGGAAATAATGATTATTTCCTCCATTAATATTTATCGTGCGTTTGGAAATACACGCAGAACCATTTCATTAAATTCTTCAAAAAGTCCTTCGATTGGTTCTCCACGTTGAAGTTTATTTGTATAATCGGTCATACGATCAACAAAATCAGGGTTCGTTGAAACAAAAACATTTTGAATATTTCTGTCTGCTTGTTTTACTGCGTTTGAAATTTTATTTTCAACAGCTCTTGTCATTTCCCCTTTTGGTTGATCATCAAGCATTACTGCAACATAGGCATTGCGATTTGTGACAATGACATTTGCTTGGCGTACTCCTTCTAAGTTTTCTACACGATTAGCGGCTTCTTCTGCTATTTCCATTCTAGTTTGTTGGTTCGTACGGGGGGTTATATCCTGAGCTCGATTGTTGTCCCTTTGGTCATAGCGGACATTTTGTACATTGTTGTCCATATTCCTTGCTTCATCGTTAAAATTTGTTGCACAACCAAATACAAGTGGAATGGTTAAAGTAAATGTTATCACTAACTTTACATGTTTCATCAATATTCAATCCCCTTTCAAAATGATATTTATTGTTAATTTGCTTCTATTTTTCTTTTTTATGTACTGAATAGAAAGTATTTAGAGAAAAAAACGAAAAAGTTGAGTTAATCATAAAGAAACTCGATGCAAATATTAATAAATCAGGTTTGACAGATCGAGTTCATTCGTACATTGATGAGATAAGTCATGCGGATGCAGTTTTATTTGCGAGTGGTCCAGGAATAAGGAAGCTTTGTAATGATGAAAATTATCTAAAAAGATTAAAGATAGACCCATCTAAACAGTTGGTAGGTTCTATGTGTTCAGGCTCTCTTATTTTAGGAGCTCTTGGTTTGTTAAACGGCAAGAAAGCAACTACATATCTAACAGCAAAAAGGGAGTTAGAGAAGTTTAATGTTTATGTAGTTGAAGAATCATTTGTTGTTGAAGGTAATATTGCAACTGCAGCTGGTTGTTTAGCAGCACAAAATTTAGTTGGATGGTTTATTGAAAGGCTTTTGAGTAAGAAAGTAAGAGATGCAGTAATAAATTTAATTCATCCTGTTGGACAGGGGTTATCTTTGAATGATTAACTTATTAGCAGGTAGCGAATGTTTAGTGAAGCATTTCTACTCCGAGAGGTGGCGTAGGCAAAACAACCATTGCTTCGGCCATCGCGGTGGGGTTAGTCGAAAAAGGACATCGGGTTCACTTAACAACCACGGACCCTGCAGCCCATTTGGATTTTATGTTTCCAAATCAAAATCATGATGTAAAGGAACTTCTTACCATCAGTAAAATAGATCCAAAAGCAGAAGTAAAAGCCTATTCACAAGAGGTATTGTCAAAGGCGCTGGAAGAGTTAGAGGAGGAAGAACTCGCTTATTTAGAAGAGGATTTAAAGTCACCTTGTACGGAAGAAATCGCTGTATTTAGAGCGTTTGCTGAAGTAGTCGCCAAATCCGAAGGAGAAATCGTGATTATTGATACAGCTCCAACGGGACATACCTTACTCTTATTAGATGCGGCTCAATCCTATCATAAAGAACTAGTCCGTTCGACTGGAGAAGTACCTGAGAGTGTCGCGAAGTTACTGCCCCGTTTACGAAATCCAAAAGAAACGAGTGTTGTTATTGTGACTTTGGCAGAAGCAACACCTGTTCTAGAGGCACAACGCTTACAGGAGGATTTAAAAAGAGCAAACATTGAGCCGAAATGGTGGGTTATCAACCAAAGCCTATATGCAACCGAAACGATTGATCCCGTATTAAGAGGAAGAGCACATGCTGAAAAAACATGGATTCAGAAAGTCCAACAAGAATTAGCTTCTCATTGCGCTGTTATCCCTTGGCAGCCAGAAGAGAAAATTGGATACGACAAGGTAAAAGAATATACTCAAGATTAACAAAGCTGATCCTACCCGGAGAGAATCGTATGATAAAAATACCGTACATCACAAAAATCAAATTTTTATCGGTGGAGCAGCATGAAATGAAAGAAATATTGAAACGTTTGTTTCACCTGAAGGTTAACGAAAAACTACTTATTAAGAAAGGATAAGGGAAATATGGTGATTACTGATCAAGCAAAACTAGCATTACAAGATATTTTAAAGGAAAACGGTAAAGAAGGGATTCGTCTTTACTCTGCAGGTGAAGGATGTTGCGGTCCACAACTTGGTTTATCATTAGAAGATCCTCAAACTACAGATCGGGTGGAGAAAATTAATGGTATTCAGGTAGCGATTGATGAGCAAGTGTCTTCTATCATCGAAGGAATTACACTAGATGCAGAGGAAACAGGAGAAGGTATCCATTTTGTCTTATTAGGGTTAAATCAAAGTTGTTGAAATCAAATTAAATAGGCTAAAAAAGCTGACGACGTAAAAAAAGTTGTCAGCTTTTAATTTAAGCTAATAAATATACTTCAAATATTAAAATAAAAGTTTGCATTAAAAGGCAAAGCATTGAGACCAGTCATGGTGCTCCTTATTAGCTCAGAACTGGCAGGCTTACCGGAATGAACATATTACACACTATCTTTAGAAAGAATCTAGTCTTATCGTTTGTAGGTTTGTCATGACGATGCCGACGTGATCAGAATCTTTATTATATTCCATTGAAGGAGGAACTTCATTTGAACATGTTGAAAATTATATTTGTCAATTAATAAGAGAGAAAGGGTGGTACTATTCAAATCATTGAAGTGAAAGAAAGCCAAGATGATGCAAAAAAAAGATGTTATTAATAGTGAATGCTGCCCATTTTCATCTATTTGTGATTGTTGTTAATTGTATTTTGAAAAGCGTTATGGCCCATAGCTAGTTCCTTTACTGTATAGAATTTTGAAGGAGTTGATTAATCGTTTGAATATTCGTGGCTTTTGTAAAGAGGATTGGTTGCAAGTGAAGGAAATTTACGAGCAAGGAATGGCAACAGGACAAGCAACGTTTGAAACGGCAGTACCATCATTAGAAAAATGGGAATCGACTATTGCCGCAAATTAATGTTTAGTTGCTGAAGACGAAGAAAGCATTCAAGGCTGGTGTAAGATAAGTAAAGTATCTGATCGCTGCGTGTATGAAGGAGTGGGGGAGGTTAGTGTGTATGTTCGAGAAGTGAGTCGAGGAAAAGGAGTTGGCAAACAACTTTTACAAGCTATTATCAAAGAATCAGAGGAAAAAGGCTTTTGGACATTAACTGCTGGCATTTTCCCTGAAAACATACCAAGTTTACGTTTACATCAAAGTGTTGGATTTCGTAAAATCGGCATCCGACAACGGATAGGAAAGTTAAATGGGGTATGGCGTGATGTCGTGTTACTCGAACGTCGTAGTCAAATTGTGGGTATGGATTGATATGACTATTAGGTGAAATTACTATTTGCCTATAAAAATAGTGACAGCGTTATTCTAGGATTCGATTTCAAACCAAATAATTCTGTCAAAAAATTAGAACTATGTATAATGGTGTCATTTAGCCAAGTGATAATCATTGTAAAATAAAAATTAAATTATGATTCAAGTGTTCCATTTTCACGGTCATGCACTATGAATTACTTTTGACAACAAGCTTGATTTCAACTTTTGGAAAACAACAACCAAGCCGGATATATGTAAACTTTCCATTGATGGAAATTTCAATTATTGATTGTGTACTATTGATTGTGTACGGTTGTGGAAAGACTCGTATTTTACTAATTTTTATGGAGGAAAAAGAAGTTGATTAAAGCACTAGTATTTGATTTTGATGGATTAATTGTAGATACTGAGTCACTTTGGTTTGATGTGTATAAGGAGGTACTAGTCGAATATGACTGTGAGTTAAAGTTAGAAGATTTTGCATTAAGTATCGGAACGAAAGATGACGTGTTGTACGAGCGACTGACCAAAATAGCACGAAAGCCTATCAATCGTATAGAGATCGATCGAAAAACACATGAGCGGTATCAACAACAAATGAGTCAATTACACCTACGTGAAGGGGTAAATGAGTATTTAAAAGCGGCAAAAGAACTTGGTTTGAAAATAGGTCTGGCATCTAGTTCAAGCAGAAATTGGGTGCAAGGCTTTTTAGAGAAGTTTAACATCAAGGAATTTTTCGAAGTTGTAAAAACATCAGATAATGTTAAAAAAGTAAAGCCTGATCCTGAACTCTACTTACAGGCCATTCAGGAACTTGGAGTGAAACCATACGAGGCTTTGGCCTTTGAAGACTCAAAAAATGGTCTGATAGCAGCTACTAAGGCAGGGTTACATTGTGTTATTGTCCCAAACTCAGTTACCAGCTTTTTAGACTTTTCCGGACATTTACACCGCCTATCATCCATGGAAGAAATTGAATTAAAGGATTTGTTGCATTTAATCGAATCCAAATTAGTGAAAGAATGAAAAATAATTTAGCTGAAGATGATGTGTTTATTGAAGCTATAAATAAAATAGGGTATAAATTCGTATAATAGTTTCCTGAAAAGGCGTTTTTTTTTTAGAAAAGGACAATGGCGAGCAGGTACTACCCATATACATATAAACGAGTATAAAATCAAACATTAGAATGATAATATTGTGTTAATAAATTATCGGCAGTTATGTTCAATAACAATATAAAGGTAATTGCGTCCTGTTATAAATCACCCAAGTGGGAGCCACGGGTTTGATGTTCGTGATGATAACAAGACATCTCGTATAGCTATTGAGCGAGTTTTGGAGTTCTGTAGAGAACATTTGATTCAAATTGAGGATATTGATTAAATCTTAATTACTTCAGAAAACGTTGGTTCGATTTATAACATCAATAAATCAAGCTAGCTTCAAAATAGTCTTCAACAGACTGGTGCCATTCTTTAATAAGAATCGGCACTTTTTCATTTTATAAGCGAAACCGCAAAAAAGATCAAAAAGTTAATCTTCGTATAAGTATAATATGGATAAAAGGAATAAACAGGAAGTGGTGAAGATCTTGAGTTACTTAAAGCAAATACAAAGGGCGGTTGATTATATTGAAGAAAATCTAAGTAACGAACTATCGATTACGGAGATATCACAACAGGTAAATTTCTCAATGTACCATTTTCATCGAATTTTTCAATCCTTTGTTGGAGAGTCATTAACAGAATATATAAGAAGGCGCAGGCTAACGGCTGCAGCTCACTTACTTAGAAACACAAATCTTCGCATTATTGATATCGCTAGCGAATATGGATTTAATTCTCAAGAAGCATTCACGAGAGCATTTAAAAAAATGTTTGGCATCACCCCCGGAATGTATCGCAGACAAAAACAGAGACTTTTGCTAAAAGAAAAACCGCGTTTAACAATTTCAATGTTAAAACATTTTGAGGGAGGCTTATTAATGGAACCAAGGATTGTAATTAAAGAAGGATTTACTGTAGTCGGCATGAAGTGTTCAACTACATTAAAAAACAATAAAGTTCCACAGTTGTGGGATGAATTTCTCTCAAGAATACATGAAATAAAAAATAGATCAGATGATAAAGTAGCCATGGGAATTAGTGAATTTTGCAAGAATCCACATGACGAAGAATTCACTTATGTTGCATGTGTACCTGTAATGAGAATCGACGAAATCCCCGAGGGAATGGTAGTAAAGACCGTTCCGAGAAATAAGTACGTTGTTGTTACGCACAAAGGGAGTCTGGAAACGCTTGGGAACGCATATGATTTTATTTATGCTACTTGGCTTCCAAAGTCGGGTTATGAACTTGCCGAAGCGGATGATTTCGAAGTGTACGATGAGCGATTTCTTGGACCAGAAGATGAAAAGTCTGAGATTGATATATATGTACCCATAAAATAGCGTTGTGTATAAACTTAAAGGGTAATATTTGATTACCTTTAATCGGATAGGGTACTAGACTAAGAATTATTTCATAAATTTGGTATTAATATAATTTATTAAGCAAAAGAGCGCGATGCTTAAATAAGGCATCGCTTCATATGTTCAATCGGGGCCAGCGTCCCAGTAATAAAATGGGGCCTTTTCTTTCTCAAGAAACTAGGGATTGGCTGCTTTTTTTGATCACAATTATTAATAAGAGGTTTTAAAGAAATGAGTGCGTTACGAGGGAGATTATAGAGTGAGATTAGTCTAATAATAATATATTTGGGGTAATGAATAGGTAATTGGTAAAAATAAGAATGACTGGACAGATTCGCTCGTTAATGATTTAGAAAGGAGAAAAAAATGGACAAAAAACGAATGGAGAATAAACAATCTAAAGAGTTAAAAAAGAAGCCGGAAGATGATCTTTATGGAATCGATACTGAGACTAGCTTACAGTCAGTTAACTTCGCAACAACTGAAAATCCTTATTTAAACCAACATTCCCAAGAAGAGCCTGATGACTAAAAAATTTATCGTTTCGATTTTAAGCATATAACGATTTTAAACCCTAGCACGCTTCATTAATGGGATGGACCATTCCATGGAAGACCGGAGTTAGTCGAACAAATGACAGAAGAATTAAGAGAATTGCTAAAGTAATCAATATCACTCAAGTTCATGTTTTTTCTCTAAGCGAAACGTTGCAGCTAGCAAACTTCTTGAGAATCCGAAAACGTTGATGGATTAACGATATATAACATCCTGTATAAACAATAAATTCAGAAATACTAAAACCCCTTGAGCTTCAAGGGGTTTTGTAGAATAGAACTACCGAAAGAAATAATGATGATGTTAACTAATTTTTATAGAGGACATTCAAGAGGGGGACTTATTCACCATAGCTCTGAATCATATTCGCGATATGAGTATAAGCACCACCTGCTCGTAAAGCGGCTGCTACTAGAATAGCCTCCGAGAGCTCTTCTTTAGTCGCACCTTCTTTTTGAGCAGATTTTGTATGAACGTCAATGCAGTATGGACATTCCGTGGTATGGGCTACAGCAACAGCTATTAACTCTTTTAGCTTAGCACTCAATTTTCCTTCTTTGGTCGCTGCATTGCTAAAATTGTTAAATGTGCTAAAACCATCAGGGGCCCATTGTTTCAAATTAGCTAGTTTTTTTAGGTTCGAACGGCGGTAGAGGGTGTCATCTGCTTCCTGATCTAGTGCATTTTGCATATGGGTACTATGAGTCATTGCCCCACCAGCTTCAATAGCAGCTGTTACAAACGCTGCTTCCACCAATTCTTCAAGGGATGCGCCTGCTGCTTTTGCATTACGGGTATGCACATCAATACAATAAGGACATTCAGTAGCGTGTGCCACAGCGACCGCGATGATTTCTTTCTCCTTCTTTGTAAGCGCGCCTTCTTCCATCACAGCATGGTTAAATTTTTGAAAAGCTTGATATTGTTCAGGAGCTAATTCTCCCAGCTTAGCAAGATGACGTAAATTTTCCTTTTGATATAAGTTGTTTGCCATTATTCTCCGTCCTTTCTTTATGGTTTTAGAGTTAATTTTTTAAAATCCGTTGTATTATATGTAGATGGTCTGGTTATTTAGAAGAAATCGATCGATATAATCGCTTAATGGTTTCGACATGTAATGCTTCATGGTAAAAGCTAAACAATAATGTCTCACCCAATGTGTAAAACGTAATGCCTGCTCGGTTTGTAAATGGAGTTGGCAGTTTTTCATGCAAACGTCCTTGAATAAAGTCTTTTATTCTTGTTTTTTGTTCTGTCAAGACCACGGCAATCTCTGCTAATGATGGCGGCGTTCCTTCCCATTCTGCCGGTTTCGTTCCGGCACCGAAAAACTGCTCATATTCTTTTGGAATACCCATTTCTTCTCCTAAAACTCGAAAGACGAGCTTTTCCTGAACGGATGCAATGTGACCAAAGTTCCAGCGAATATTGTTGTTAAAACCTTTTGGAACGATATCCGAAATCTCTTCTGGAATTTTTTTTATCATTTGCTCAGTAATCCCACGCACGGTTTCCAAATGACGAATAATTGTTGGTTCCAAGAAAAACCCCTCCCAACTTTTTAAATGATCCTAGAATAACTATTTCTTGGTCTTCACGTTTATTCCTTTCAATAGGAAGATTTTTTAGGTTTGAATTCTGGTTTCGGTACGAAAATAAATGCAGAAATTAAAAAAACATAAATTTTTCCTGGTTCTAGTGTAAAAAATCAATTAAAAACCTAAGACATTCTGACTAGTAAGGACAAATGATAAAATTTAAATATTCTACGTGATTGGGAGGGAGATTAAATGTTATTATTTAGATGGTTAAGCGGAAGAAGAAAATAGCTCTTTAATTAAAATAGTATCTGTTATCAATTGTTGTTGATTTTTGACCAAAAGAAAAACCGCATGATGAGCGGTTAATTGAACGATTGAACCCCATGTGAAGTAACTAAATATATCGTTAAACTGTTACTGAACTGACAAACCCGATTCTTTATCTCCATGTTTTTGAACTAAAGTTTCACCATCATGAATCTCCCCATAACCGTTTCGTTATCATCCGCTCCCACCAGTTCCACGGAAGTACATTTTTTAAGATAATTCCTAATTTCACGCCTTTGCCAACCGGATACCGCAATTTTGGAGAGGGAGACTTTGCCACTTGCACAATCTGTTGGATCACTTCATCCGGAGGAGGTGCCGTGTCAGCAACGTGGTTGACATATTTCCATATGGACTTCACCTTTTTAACATAAGGGGAATTCGGATTGATCGTTACCGCTCCTAACCCTTTTGACCAGATATCCGTTTTATAGGATCCCGGTTCAATCAACACAACATGAACGCCGTACGGTAGCATCTCCAAACGCAAAGACTCACTGAATCCTTCTACCGCAAACTTGGATGCTGCATAAGGCCCCATAGAAGGGAATCCGATCCGTCCGCTGATACTGCTTATATTCACAATCTTGCCGCTTCTGCGTTCTCTCATCGACGGCAAAACCGCTTTTGTAACTGCTACTAAACCGAAAAAATTGGTTTCAAATTGCCGCCGCCATTCTTCAACAGCAAGTTCCTCCGTGAAGCCGCCTGTTGCATACCCCGCATTGTTCACCAACAGATCAATTCGACCATAACGGTCCATCACATCCTGAATTACAGTTTCCACAGCGGAAAAATCGGTTACATCCAATTGGACAATTTCCATCTGATTCGTTACACCTGCTTCTTTCGCCACCGCTTCCAGCCGTCCTTTGTTATCCAAGTTCCTCATAGAAGCCAGCACGCGATAGCCTTCGCCGGCAAGTGCTACACATGTCAGCAACCCAAAGCCGCTTGAAGCTCCTGTAACAAACGCAACCGGTTGTTTGTCAATAGTTTGATTCACAATATTCCCTCCAACGTCTTACCGTTTCTTTCTCCACTCGAACCCTCTTTGTATAACCGAATCTCCATATTTTTCAACGAGTTGTTCGATTGCTTGAAATAAAGGTTCGCGTTTAGCATCTTCTTCATAGGAAAATAAATCAAGCTGTTTAACAGCGTGTTTTCGATCGACGACATCAAGAGCCGTAACCCCTAATAGTCGCACAGGGTCTCCTGTCCAATGTTTTTTAAATAGTTGAACGACATGATGAAAAATATCTTTCATGTGAAGGGCGGGATTCTCTAACTTTTTGCTTCGGGTGACGGTATGAAAATCAGAGTAGCGAATCGTAATTTGAATATTCTTCGTTACAACCGATTTTTGTTTCATTCGTTCACAGACAGAACGAGTCAATTTCTCCAACGTTTCTACCAGTGTCTGCTCATCAATGACGTTATGCGGAAGTGTGGTAGAGTTTCCTATACTTTTGATCTCGGCAGCAGCATTCGGATCCACAGGATGATGGTCAACACCGTTCGCACGTTCCCGAAGATAGACACCATTTATCCCTAAGGTATTTTTTAATAAGCCTTCCTGTGCTTTTGCTAAATCCCCGATGGTATAAATACCGATTTCATGTAATTTTCTTGCAGTTTTTTCGCCAACTCCATGCATTTTTTGAACGGGAAGCGGCCACAAGATGTTGGGAACATCCCGCTTGCGAAGAACGGTAATTCCTAATGGTTTTCTCATGTTACTAGCCATTTTCGCTAAAAACTTGTTTGGTGCGATTCCAATACTTACGGGAATTTGGTAGGTCTCAAGCAGCCCTTTTTGAATCCGATTGGCAATCTCTAAAGGGGTTCCCATTTCGTAACAATCCGTTATATCCATATACCCTTCATCAATCGATGCCGGCTCTAAAAGAGGGGAGAAGTTCGATAGAAAATCAAAGATTTTTGCACTCATTTCTCGATACAGGTCAAAATTCGGAGGACGTACTACCAAATCTGGGCACTTCTTTTTTGCTTCCCAAAGTGACATAGTAGTATAAACGCCTTTTTCCCGCGCAAGATAGTTGCAGGTAAGGATAATTCCACGGCGTTCTTTTGGGTTTCCAGCTACGGCTAATGGTTTGTCACGAAGAGAAGGGGAGTAAGCAGCTTCTACAGATGCGAAAAAAGCGTTGCAATCAATATGAAGTATTACCCATCCATTTTTGGGATACATCTCTTTCATAGAACCACCTTATTCCAATTTTTAAAACCATGCCCACTAAGATGTGTACCAAACATTTCTATGAAAATATTAACACTCCACACGCCTGAAGAAGCGGGATTCTTGAGTAATTTGAGAGATGTATTTTTCTAGCATCTCAATATGATCTTAAGATCAGGGTGTCCTAAGACATTGCGTAAAGCAACTTAGGCTGGTTGACTGTTACTATCAACCACAATTGCTTATTTGCTCAAAAGTTTTTCTATCTTTTGTTTGACGGACTTAATTGATGATACGCTCGTAATTTACTTTATGTTCGAGCAACCTTTTCCAACGAGCGAACACCTGTTTTTATTTTATCACCATCATGCGCTGTGGAGCAATGAAACGGTTATAAGACAGCCTTTGCTCGGAAAAGAACTACAAACTTTTTTCAATTTTTTGGATGTATTTACTTGAAAAAAGAAAAAATTGAAAAAATTAATTGTAAAGCGCTTTCATATTGTTTATAATGCAACTAAACCGGTTTATTAAAAAAGGACATAACGAACTAAATCGATTTAGTTAAAGAGAGAAGGGAAATCCTTGAAAAAAGTAACCATGGCCGACGTTGCGAAACGGGCGAATGTTTCAAAAAGTACAGTGTCGCAATATTTGAACAAACGCTATGATTATATGGGCGAGAAAACAAAAAAGCGTATTACAAAAGCGATTGAAGAATTAGGTTATCAACCAAATTTTATTGCCCGAAGCTTAAAACAAAAATCGACAGCAACGATTGGCGTTATCGTTTTCAATGTTTTGCAAATGCTCACAACACAGGTGCTGCGGGCAATCGAAGATGTCTGCCAGCAACGTGATTTTCACGTCATTGTCTGCAATACAGATGACGATCCAGTGAAAGAGAAAAAATATATTGAAATGCTGCGCGCGAAGCAAGTCGATGGATTAATTATTTTCCCAACGGGGAAAAATGTCAATCTATATGAAAAAATGGTGGAAGAACAATTTCCACTCGTGTTTGTTGACCGAATGGTTCCTGAAGTAGAGGTAGATGCGATTCTACTTGATAACCATCAGGCGGCAGCATTGGCTGTCGATTATTTTGTCCAGCAAGGATATGAACGAATTGGCATTGTTACGCCGCCGATCGCACCCCATGTTATTCCAAGGATGGAGCGAATTGAGGGGTTTCGTCAAGCACTTTCCGACAATAGGCTTCCGATTATAGAAGAGTATATGGTGGGGATGGAAATTCCTTCGATAAAAGGACGGTTAGCCACCTTGTTTTCTTCCTCACACCCTCCGGAGGCGTTATTTGCCATTAACGATTTAACGTTGATGGAAATTCTAACTTTTGTTAAGGATTATCATTTGAGAATACCAGATGATATAGCACTCATTAGCATCGACGATGTCCCGTTTGCCCATATTTATACACCGGCATTAACAACGATCGCCCAACCGACATTTGAGATGGGGAAAAAAGCAGCAGAGCGGCTGTTTATGCAAATCGAACAAAAAACGAAACATCGTCCGCAAATTTTACGCTTTCCACCTACGTTCATCGAACGGGGGTCTGCGAAACGAAGAACGTAACATGAAAGAGGGAAACGACAGTGAATAGAGAAGTTGTTATTGGAGTTGATATTGGAACAACAAGTACAAAAGCAGTCGTGTTCGGGGAACATGGACATGTGCTTTCATCTCACGCGGTGGATTATCCGATTGTGCAGCCGTATCCTAGCTGGGCAGAGCAAGACCCGGATGTGATTTTTTCTGCTGTGGTCGAAAGTGTAAGCGTTACCATTGCAAAGGCGAATGTGACTTCCAAGCAAGTCAAAGCAATCGGATTCAGTGCGGCGATGCATTCGCTAATAGCACTAGATGCATCAGGCCATCCGCTTACCCGCTGTATTATTTGGGCGGATAATCGCAGTGTTGAGCAAGCGGAGCGTCTATTGAACGAGATGGACGGATTAGATATTTATAAGCGGACGGGAACGCCGATTCATCCGATGTCGCCCCTTCCAAAATTGCTTTGGTTCAAGGAAAGTATGCCGGAGTTATTTGATAAAGCCGATAAATTTGTTTCGATAAAAGAATATGTGTTGTACCGGTTATATGGTCAATACGTGGTCGACTATTCCATTGCCTCGGCAACGGGACTGTTCTGTTTAGATACGCTCGATTGGGATGCGGAAGTTCTCCGCCTTCTTGGTATTTCAAAAGCTCAGCTATCGAATCTTGTGCCAACGACACATATAATGCGTGAAATGAAAAAGGAATGGGCAGAACGAATGGCGCTTGCTCCTGATGTACCTGTTGTTGTCGGAGCTAGTGACGGCGTGCTTGCAAATATTGGCGTCGGTGCGGTTTTGAGTGGCGAAGCTGCCATTACGATCGGAACGAGCGGTGCGGTCCGTACAATTTCATCCGTGCAAAAAACCGATGAAAAAGGACGAACATTTTGTTATGCGCTTACACCAGATCATTGGGTTGTCGGCGGACCGACCAATAACGGCGGAATATTGCTGAGATGGCTGCGCGATGAGTTTGGCGGACAAGAGCGTGAGGTGGCGAAAAAACTTGGTGTCGATCCATATGACTTATTGACAAAGTATGCTGAGCGCGTTCCTGCCGGTGCGGAAGGATTGCTGTTTCTCCCGTTTTTATCAGGAGAGCGCGCACCATACTGGAATGCAAACGCAAGAGGCACGTTTTTTGGCATTAGCCTTCATCATAAGCGGGAACATTTTATCCGAGCCGTGATGGAAGGGGTATGCATGAGCGTCTTATCTGTAGTGTTAGCGATTCGTGATGTCACAGGACCGCTGTCGGAAATTCGCGTTTCGGGTGGATTTGCGAAATCAGCGTTTTGGCGGCAAATGCTTGCCGATATGATGGGAAAAGAATTACTTGTTCCTGAAACGCATGAAGCTTCTGCTTTAGGGGCTGCTTCACTGGCTTTGTATGCCCTTGGTGAAATTCCGTCATTAGATACAGTCAAATCATGGATTCGTATTTCATCCCATCATATTCCAAATGAAGCCAATACATTTATCTATTCGGAATTATTCGGTATGTATGTACGATTATATGAACGGTTAAAAGATGAATTTGATAGTATCGCTTCGTTTCAGCAAAAGTATTCTTAAACGGGGTGAGATTTTCCCGAATACTAAATCGGTTTAGAAATCGAACATTAGGGAAGTTTGCGATTGTCAAAGGTGCCATTGTTGGATAGTGATTAAAATGCATCACTTTTTTTGTAAACGGTTACTTATATACCAGATTACTATCAATCATGATGCAATATCGCTCTTTAAATGAAGGCATGTTGTGGACAAGTGATTGCTGTATGCAGAAATGAGTTTGAAACTCATAAAATAAATAATCATTTAAGGGAATGGGGGAGTTAAAGTTATGTCTGGATCTGCTTTAATTTTAATCGTGATTGCTGGAATTAGCTTACTTTTATTTCTCATCATACGTTCTAAATTACATGCATTTGTTGCCTTGTTATTAGTAAGTTTGCTCGTAGGTGTTGCAGCTGGTATGCCATTAAAAGGGGTCATTGAATCTATTCAAAACGGAATGGGTGGTACCCTTGGTTTTGTTGCCGTTGTTGTTGGTTTAGGAGCGATGTTCGGACAAATGTTAGAAGTATCAGGCGGTGCAGAGCGGCTGGCGCAAACGCTCATAAAAAAATTCGGTGAAAATAAAGCACAATGGGCGCTTGGTATTACTGGATTTATCGTTGCGATTCCTGTATTTTTTGATGTTGGTTTTATTATTCTTGTTCCGATTGTTTATGGATTGGCAAAGAAAACAGGCCGGTCTCTTCTTTACTACGGAATTCCGCTGTTAGCTGGCTTAGCAGTTACACATAGTTTTATCCCGCCAACACCTGGGCCCATCGCTGTCGCTGAGTTAATTGGTGCTGACCTTGGTTGGGTTATTTTATTCGGATTTATTGCTGGTATTCCAGCTATGATTCTAGCAGGTCCAATGTTTGGGAAATATATTGCGAAAAAAATCCATGCGACGATACCAGATTATATGGAAATCGAAGAGAAAAAATTTGATAAAGATCTTCCGAGCTTCGGACTCATTGCTAGCATTATTTTCATTCCTTTAGTGTTAATTTTAGCTAATACGGTTTCTGGTGTTGTCCTTCCAGAAAAAAGCGGATTGCGTTCTTTCTTTACATTCTTAGGGCATCCATTTGTCGCTTTAACGATCGCAACACTACTTGCTTTTTACCTATTGGGGCAAAAAAGAGGGTTCACGAAACAAGAAATTCAAGGTATTGCGACAAAAGCATTGGAGCCTGCTGGAATTATTATTCTCGTAACAGGGGCAGGCGGCGTGTTCAAGCAAATTTTAATTGATTCTGGCGTTGGGAACGTGTTAGGAGATATGATGGCTTCTTCTTCACTGCCGCCAGTTTTATTGGCATTTTTAATTGCAGCAATTGTTCGCGTGTCACAAGGTTCAGCTACAGTAGCGATGGTAACATCTGCCGGTTTGATTGCTCCTTTGATTGAAACGCTTGGCCTTACTGGACCAGTGCTAGGTTTGATCGTTATCGCTATTGCGGCTGGTGCAACGATCCTTTCCCATGTGAATGATTCTGGATTTTGGCTTGTCAACCGTTATTTCGGCTTAGATGTAAAAGACACGCTAAAGTCATGGACGATTATGGAAACAATTATTGCTATTGTCGGTTTTGCGGTCGTATTGGTTCTTAGTTGGTTTATTTCATAGTTTGTATGCATAATTAATTACCTTTATAGTCATCCTCATACAGAAGTAATAGACCGTTATAGTAGATTAGGTGGAGGAATAGACAGCAATTAATTGAAGCCGTAGCAGAAAAAGCAGAGTTAACAAAGAAAGATGCAACAAAAGTAGTAGATGCAGTATTTGAAGTTATTCAAAACTCATTAGCAAATGGTGATAAAGTACAGCTAATTGGTTTTGGAAATTTTGAAGTTCGTGAACGTGCTGCTCGTACGGGTCGAAATCCTCAAACTGGGGAAGTAATTGAATTTCTGGCAAGTAAGGTTCCTGCGTTTAAGCCAGGTAAACAATTAAAAGAGACGGTAAATAACTAGGTATAGTCTTGAGTTTTTATTATAGGCTCTGTTAAAGAACATTGTTGAAATTTGAAACCCAACCAAGTTCTTGCTTTAATTGCAATTAGAACAAAGGTTCGGGAGTGTAAATGATGGACAAAGCGTTCAGTAACCTATTAAAGTACATCGACAAGTTACCCCATACTAAAAAGGAACAAGTATATCAATGGTTAAAACGTTATGTTGACCCCACCTCTTCCGTTGGGATTAATTAACGAAATGCGGGAAACCCGTTTTAAAGATGGTTTCGAGTGCCCCCATTGTACATCTGAACACGTTGTTCGATTCGGAAAAGTCAAGAGTCGTCAACGGTATCGTTGTAAAAGTTGCCTTAAAACCTTTACGGATACGACTAACACTGTTCTTTATCGCACCCGAAAAGGTGACGAATGGATTATATTTGTTGACTGTATGTTCAAAGGCTACTCCCTGCGTAAATCGGCTGAAATCGTAGGGGTTACTTGGGTTACACTTTTTTACTGGAGACATAAACTGCTATCCGCCTTAAAGCAAATGGATTTTGACCATTTTGAAGGTATCGTTGAAGTTGACGAGACCTATTTCTTGTACTCTCAAAAAGGGCAACGTGGCATTACAGAACGGAAGCCTCGAAAACGTGGAGGAAAATCCAAACACAGAGGAATCAGCCACGAACAAGTATGTGTTCTTGTTGCAAGAGACCGTACAAAAGCAACCGTCTCCAAAGTATCTTATATGGGGCGTATTGTGAAAACCAAAGTTGAAAATATCATTGGTTCTAAACTATCGTCTGACAATGTGCTTGTTACCGATGCTTGGAGAGCATACAAAACCTATGCACAAAAAAAGGATTAGAGCATTACCGAATCAAATCCGATGGTGAAAAGCACGTTATAAAAGGCTTATATCACATTCAAAATGTCAACAGTTTTCATTCTCGGATGAAGAAGTGGATTGACCGTTTTAAAGGTGTCGCTACCAAATATCTTGATAATTACCTTGCTTGGTTCTTGTTTGTAGATAGTCGCAGTAACGAAAATACCAAGCAACATATAAAAGAGCTTCTGCTTACATCATTTGTATTTGAAATGACAGAAACTTATGATAGTTTACGTCTATCTAAGTTCAGTGCTTAAAAAAGTCATTAACGGGCAATCGGCTTAAAAATATTGGGAGAGGAGAACTCAATTTATGGAAATAAGGAAACCAAACGATTCGGAATATAAAAAGATTTTATCACTTTCACCACAAGCATTATTCGATGGTACATTAGGCGAGGCAAAACCGTCAGATGAAAAAGTCAAACAACTTATTGAACCATTATTGCAGAAAGGAAGCTATTATTTAATAGCAACTGAAGGCGATATTCTAATGGGTTGGATTCTTATAGGAACAAGTAAAGACCAATTTACTGAAAAGATATATGGATTTATTTATGAATTGTTTGTGTTAGAAGAATTTAGAGGAAATGGAATTTCAAAACGATTGATGGAGACTGGTATCGAACATCTTAAACAAGATGGATATTCAGAGGTTCGTTTAAGTGTATATGCAGGAAATCAAGCCATTAAACTGTATGAAAAATTGGGATTCAAAATTAGAACCTTTACAATGAGTATGCCCATTTAAAACAACTATCTTTATTTAACAGCTAATAGGCTGGTTTATTGAGAATTGGGGAACCAATAAAAATGGTTTCCCAACATTTTATCGAAAAATCAACATTAAACATTAACAGAGCCTTATTATAAAAAGGGTCATGTAAAAATACCTTCAATGATTTCCATTGAAACGAGCTGAATAAATAAGAAAAAGCCGCGAGCCACATTCGCGGCTTTTTCTATAAGCTTTTATTCTGTTGAAAAAAACAATGAGGAGACTATAAAGATAGAAATACGCATGAGGGGAAACGAAAATGTATATTAGAGATATCATTTTTCAGTCATTTACAATTTTGATTTCTGTTATCGTCGCAAATAAATTTTTTGTTTATTCATCAAAGAAGTAGTAAATACATTGTTTTCATTTTAGCAACAATTTATAAGAAAACACCAAAAAAACGGAGTCAGTTTTTATTCAACCTGCCCCTTTAAATTACCTATATATTCGTGTAGTTTGCTTTCTTCATACTCATTTAGTTCTCTCATAGGAATAATCGATTGAGTAGCAGGATTTGTTCCACGAACTTCAGCAATTAATTGATTACCTTTGAAGATATTGTACGTTGGTTTTCCATCTGAACTTTCTATTGGTTCGTGACGAAACATCGATTTTGACTTACTTTCTTCCACTTAAATACATCTCCTTTTTTTAAAATACTTTTTTATAGAGTAGCATAACTATAGTCAAATGTTTGATATAGGGGGGAATGCATAGCCCAACGAACCAACAAACTTTTAAGGTATAGAGCTAGTTGGGAAAGGTTTAATTTGGCCTTCATTTGAGTGTCTGTGATCAACTGCTTTTATTGTTCTTTTTGTGTAAATGGTATAGGTAAGGTCATTTTTTATTTTCCCTTTTATCCATCTAAGTATCCGTAAAATGTCATCTTTAAAGTGATTAACACAAGATTACATCGGATTTTTCTTTAAATAAGTACCAAAACTCCGTAAATTGACACCTATATATTAAAGAGAATGAAATATTACCACTTATGCATACTATATATAAAAAGGAGAATGTCTCTTATTAGTAAATGGAACAAAGAAAGTGCACCAAACAACAACTTATCTGCAGCTGACTTTAAAATTTCTGAAGTCGAAACAGAGCATGAGTTTTCAGAAGAATTATCAGATGGAATGGAAAGAAACGAGTACATAAAGGACCAACAAAGAAAAAATAAATAAAAAAACTCCTAGTCATAAAACATGTAAAACGTGCTGTTATAAATGAAAAAAGTTTTAAAAGATATCTAAAAAAGGAAAGAGGCCCTAAATGATTGTAGAACCGGGTCGCGAGGAAGGATATTTGAAGTACCGAAAAGCAAATAAGTTGAGACAGGTGAAACTCCTGTAGGTTAATACTGTGGGGGGCGTAATCTCTCCTAGCCTTTACATACGAAAGGAGTGCATGTTTGAATCCTGTCGGAGGCATCATCTTTTTCTCGGGTTAATCGACGAACAGGTGCGATGCTTAATGAACGGGCATCGTCTTTGTTATTTGTAAACAAAAGTATGGTATGGCCCAGGGCTTTTAAGGTAATAGCAATTATACAAATCATACAAACCGTTTAAAATGTTTGGGATGGATGAACACTAGTGAGGTCAACACTTAAGATGACATCATAACAATCATTTGTCAGGAGGATAAAAGTGGAATTCTTAGGACTTGATATGTCAACACTCATGAAAGTTATTATGGTTGATCTCATTCTTAGCGGAGATAATGCAGTTGTAATTGCATTAGCGGCTAGAAATATACCTGCAGAACATCAAAAAAAAGCGATCTTTTGGGGAACATTCGGTGCGATTGTTTTGAGATTAATTTTCGCAGCCATTATTGTTTGGTTATTGAGAATTCCGTTGATTTCTGCAATTGGCGGAATTTTGCTTGTTCGAATTGCTTATAATTTACTCGCCGGAAAAGATAAAGAACACAAAGCTGGGGGGACCACGGTTGCATCAGCAGTTAAAACAATTATTATTGCAGATGCGGTTATGTCACTAGATAACGTTTTGGCATTAGCGGGTGTTGCACACGGGTTCCTACCAATCTTAATTGGTATTTTAATTTCTATTCCAATCATTATATGGGGAAGTCAACTCATATTAAGAGTTATGGAAAAGTTTCCTATTATTATTTATGCGGGCGCTGGTCTATTAGCTTATACTGCAGGTGAAATGATTGTTGGAGATCAAAAAGTAGATGAATTTCTCCATTCTATAGCTCCAAACTTAAAACAAATTATCCATGTTGGATTACCAATTGCATTAGTAATTATTGTAGTAGGAATTGGGTACTTGAAAAGAAGTAAAAAAAATGATTGAAGCCTGTACGAAGATTAAACGAATGGGAATGTTTTAGTGAAATGAAAAAAGGTTTTCGATTTATCCTTAGACAAAAAAGTGCATACATTTCAAAATTAGTGGTAATCCTTTTCTTATTGAAAGATCGGACGCTTTATATAAACATAGCCATAAAGTTGACGGTTTGAGCTAAGCAGTAATATAACTGTCTATTTAACATATATATATAATTGTTTAAATTTCCGTATCATAGTTTTTGAAGTCTGATCATCTTGTTTATGATTTTTACCTTTCCTATTCGCTCAAAAGTAACATGAGTGAACTGAAGGGTTAATTTTTTTAAAACCAATTTTATTCTTGATGAAAATTGACAGAACTTTTAGATTAATAATTGAATAAACCTGTGAATGCTTATTTTGAACAATTAAGCGGCTGTAGAAGGTGATAAATCAATCATTTCAGGTAAGTGCAGTTTTACTTTTTTTTTTTTGCAAAATTTATCTCAGCTGCTAAGTTCGATGCAGATGATTAGCAGCATAAATCGTCCAGCAGACGGACAAAAGCTGGAGAATTTATTCTCATCGGGAGGGAAAAGTTGATGAAAAAATATCCTCTCATCATGATCAGCATCATTTTTCTTTTAATAGGCTGTTCAAATGAACAACAAGAAGATCTTCAAGAGGAACTACAAGTAAATAACAACAGTAATATGGAAATCATCACGCAAGATTTAAGTGTGCCATGGGCGATCGACTGGGATGGTTCATCTTTTTATATTTCAGAGCGGACTGGCTCAATAGTAAAAATTACAGGCAATAAAAAAATTAGACAGAATCTACATTTAGAAAAGAAGCTTTCAACAGCAGCTGAAGCTGGTGTATTAGGTTTTGTGCTTCATCCTGAGAAAAGGAATACCGCCTTTCTTTACTATACATATGAGGATGAAAGCGGGCGATTTAATCGAGTTGTAGTAATACGAGAGAAAAATAATGAATGGTTTGAGGAAAAAGTTTTGCTTGATCACATTCGAAGCGGTGACCTTCATCACGGTGGAAGAATAAAAATCGGACCTAACAAAAAATTGTACGTCACAACTGGAGATGCGACAGTACCGATGATTGCCCAAGACAGGACATCTCTTAACGGAAAAATTTTACGAATGAATCTTGATGGTACCATACCGGACGATAATCCTTATGCCAACTCCCTTGTCTATAGCTATGGACACCGCAACCCACAAGGCTTGGCATGGGATGAAACGGGTCAGCTTTATAGCTCTGATCATGGCTCAATTGGACATGATGAAATCAATCTAATTAAGCCGAAAGGAAACTATGGCTGGCCTATTATTCAGGGAGATGAGACAAGAGAGGGGATGATCGCACCTTTGTTCCATTCGGGGGATGATACATGGGCGCCATCTGGAATTGCCTATCATCAAAGGATATTGTATGTTGCACAGCTCCGAGGGGAAGGGATTTTAGCATTCGATTTAAGAAATAAAACATATAAACAAATTGTTTCCAACGTAGGTCGCGTGCGGGATGTATTCATATTGGGAGATCATTTATATTTTGTCACAAACAACACGGATGGAAGAGGGACGCCAACCGTTCATGATGACAAATTGATCAAAATTCCAATACGGAAAGCTTTTTGATGCAAGGTTGATGCAAAAGAAGTGTTTTGAACTTTATTTTTTAAACCTCAATTACTGATTTCGCAAGGCATTTTAGGGTAACATACCCATCCCTCAATGTAGAACCGTGTATCGAATTTTGATAGCGAATATGGTGTTTCTGAAGTAAGTATTTATAAATGGATTCTAAATACGTAATTGATTACTGCATCCTACCACCAAACTAGTGAAAAGTTCAGTAAATAGGGAGACTAAGGTAAAGGGTACTAGGCACGTGTCGAAAGCGATATTCAGGCATGGTTGATGTAAAGACATTCTTGTTCAACAATCGGGCGCATTTCTGTAGGAACGCGCCTTTTTTACTTTTGGGCCAGATTCTTAAATAAAAGAGGGTAATTCTTCAAATCAATATTTTTCAACCGGGGCAATTTAGTCGAAGTTAATCATTTAAATAGATGAGGATATAAAGGAGATTAAATTTTTTTGAAGGTAAATGTATTAAATTTTATAAGTTGGGAAGCACTCAAAATGCATAACTGTACTATCTAACTGAATAAGATGACGATAAGCCTTCATTTTATAGCTCAGGGTCTGATAAACATTGTTTAGGAGGAAAAGAATGTCAAGTTATATATATCCTGAGTTATCACCTGATCAAATGATTTCGATTATCAGAAATGGACTTAAAAAAACCGAAATTCCCAAGAAGATCATCATTGTTGGTGCAGGTATGGCAGGACTCGTCTCGGCCTCTTTACTTAAGCAAGCTGGACACCATGTTACAATTCTTGAAGCTTCCGGAAGGGTGGGAGGACGGGTCTATACGCTGCGAGCCGATTTTAGGGATGGGCAGTATCTTGAAGCTGGTGCGATGCGTATTCCAAATAATCATTTCTTGACTTTGGAATATATAAAAAAATTCCAACTTCCGGTTAATGAGTTTATCAATTCGACTCCTAACGACATTATCTATTTAAGAGGAAAAAAAGCTCGTTTAAAGACATATGTACAGAACCCTGATATTTTTGGCTTTTTGGTAGCCCCACATGAAAAGGGGAAAACCGCTACGGAGTTGCTTAAATCAGCAATAAAACCCGTGACAGATTTTATTAACCAAAATCCACGGAAAAATTGGCCTGTGGTGGTAAAACAATTGAATCAATACTCGATGGAAGCTTTTTTGAAAGATAACCCGTTTGGAGTAACGTTATCTCCGGGGGCCGTCGATCTACTCAAAGTACTTCTTACAATAGAAGGATTTCCTGAGCTTTCTTTCCTGGAACTGTTACGTGAACTATTGGTTTTGTTTGCCCCTAATATTCGCTTCTATGAGATCACGGGCGGTAACGACCTACTTCCTAAAGCTTTTCTCCCTCAATTGAAAGATAATATTCTGTTCGGACAAAAGGTGAAGAAAATTGTACAGCACAACAACCAAGTAACCATTCATGCTGTCAATAAAATTTTCGAGCCATTTCAAATCACCGGTGATCTTGCGATTATAACCATTCCTTTTTCAGTCTTACAATTTGTGGAGGTTGAACCAGTTAACTCTTTTTCTCACGAAAAATGGAAGGCGATTCGAGAACTTCACTATGTGGGCTCTACGAAGATCGGTATCCAATTTAAGAGCAGGTTCTGGGAAAGGGAAGGCATGTATGGTGGAAAAACAGCTTCTGATCTCCCTATTACGCTTACTCATTACCCGAGCTATGGCCTCGGTAAACCAGGACCGGGTGTTGTTTTGGCTAGTTATACATGGGAGGATGATGCTGTACCTTGGGACAGTTTGTCCGATGAAGATCGCTTCGAATATGCATTAAAAAACTTGGCTACCATCCATGGTAAACAGGTGTATCGTGAGTTTGAAACAGGAGCGTCCCACAGTTGGATTCGAGATCCATATTCTGGTGGAGCTTTTACGATGTTTAAACCATATCAGGCAATGGAACTATCTCCTTATATTTCCACTCCCGAAGGAAGAGTTCATTTTGCTGGCGAACATGCCTCATCTACCCACGCTTGGATCCAAGGTGCAATCGAATCCGGAATACATGTTGCACATGAAGTCAATAACTTACCAAGAACTTTCTTCAGTCCTAGTCACTTATAAAAAAGAGGATAATAGTGTAGAAACATTACCCTTCAATATACTTTTACCTGTTTTGCACAAAACTAAAACTTACAATTATTTGCATGATTAACATAATTATGGATTATCGGTAGTTCATCTTTCCATTTAGTGGTGCCGTTAGCATAAGAAAAAAATTGAATATCAAGGCGTTGAGAAAATTAAATATAAAAATTGATTTTATCTTTATAGTCATTCCTATATTTTTCCTTGTTTTTTCAATTTATGATTATTTTACTGTTTGTGAAGGTTGCGTAAAGATTGATTTACATTACTTTTTTATTCATTAATAGCTTTAATAATCTATTTTGTATCTAAAAAAAGAAAAAATAAATCATAATTTCTTAAACCAAAGGGTGCTTTCGTTTAAGAATTAGATACTTAAGGTTGACCAATATTTTTTAGTGAAATATAGGTCACCCTTTTTTTATTAACAAGGTTTTCATGCGATCATTTGTCTTGTAACCATTAACATAATAGTATTTCTAACCACAGCTTAAATTTTTTACTTATGTCGGTTTTCCAATTTGAACTTAAATAGTTGCTATTACAAATTCTATACAAGCAAAAAAGGAGAGCCGTTCACTTCTTACAATGACGAGCTCTCCTTATTTTTTATCCTATCAATCTTTTGACAAACTTCGGGCGGTGTCTGGCACGTCATCCACCTTCCGATATTTAATGAAGGTTGGATTTAGTCCGTTTCCGAGTGTGCCGTATGCGTGCCCTTGGCGCGGTTCGATGAGTTCGTGCTGCTGATAATACACACGCGGCGTCTTCCAAAGTGCAATGAGCGCTTTTCTCATCGGCATTTCATGATAGCGATCCGGCCACATTTTTTTGAGATGTTCTTTCACGAGCGGATAATATTTTGAACTCATCGTTGGAAATATATGATGCTCGGTGTGATACGAAAAGTTAAAATGCAAGACATCGACCCATTTCGGAACGGTAACCGAAAGGCTGTTTGCAAGCGGATCGTTGACCGGTACTAATGGATTTAAACGATGATTGGTCGAAATGTAACTCATGACGATGAAGTTTCCAATCAAGAGCGGCAAGAAAAAGGCAAAGAACCACTTTCCAAATCCGATGACAAACAACAAGCTAATCCACGTCGCCCAAGGCAATAGAAACTGCCAAAACACGACTTGACGATTTTTCGGCTCAAAATCTTTGAAAAAATAAAACAGCATCCGAATGGAATGAAGCGTAAATGTGATCGTCAATGCACTAAAGGCAAAGAACGCGCGAATCACAAGCGGAATTCGATATACCCAGTGCAATAAACGACTTTTCGCTAACTTTTCTAAACTCGGCCATGCATCAGGGTCCAATTCCTCATGTTGGGTATACACATGATGATTGACGTTGTGCCACTTTCGCCACAACTTCGGACCTGTGCATAATGGCCAAAATGCAATGGCTCCAAAGAAATCGCGCAACCACGGACGACGAACGACCGTACCGTGTAAAATTTCGTGACCTAAAAACCCTAGTGACGCAAAACTAAAACCAAGTACGAGAGAAATGAGGAAATTCCACAATGGATGAAGATTCATCAAGGAAATGACAAAGAGTCCACTGATCGCAATGATGAGGTAGACAAGACCACCAAACAAACGAGAAGGAACGGGCTGAAACACTTCCTTCGGCAAGTGCGGCGAAATTTTCGACGCATACCAACCGAACGTATAAAATTCTTTCATTCAAATAGATCTCCTTTCAAATATACCGACCATTCTTACGGAATGGATGCACTACTCCGTAATGAGAAGCGCGAAATCACACACAAAAAATATTAAGAATTTTCAAACCAAATCATTCGTTTTCATCGTAACACCTACAAGTTTATCCTGTCAAACTTTTTTATTACTTGGTAATATTATCTAGTGTCAATTCCTTTCTCTTTCTGAGATGGGGAACTAACCAATATATGGGATAAAACGTGTGAAAATATGAATTGTTTGCGGCCAAAAATAGTAACATTTTTAAATGGGATGTATGAAAATAATAAAAGTAGATAAAAGCGAAGTCGAATGTTTGAAAAAAATAGTTCGAACATTAGCTAGTATAAATGGTTTGCGTACGATGATAGATAATGACATTCATTAAAAAATGCTTTAAGGAATTAGAACCACTTCCCGGTACAAAAAAATAATACTGATCGCTAATATATTTTTTAAAGGGTGCTAGGCACGTGTCGAAAATCGTCGCAGAATATGAATACGATGCGTGGAGGAATATACTCTCACAAAGTGGAACACTTGCATCCGACAACCCTTATTGTTACGCAGCCTATCGTTATGATAAAACAATCGGCCTCTATTACTTGATGGTATGATATTTAGTCTGCTGATACCGGCCGATTCTTTACACGTGGCAAATTCCCGGTTTTAAATTATGATCCTAAGTCTATAAATCAGTATGCTTATGCCCATGGAAACACAGATACAGAGATACATAATTTCAAAAAAACGTTTCCAGTCATATCCGCTGTTTTTTATTTAGCATGTCACACAGCAAATAGCCATGGTACCCAACATCTGTCGAAATGGCAAGGTTAATAAAACCTTTAGATCCATTGTATGGTATCTTCTTTATAAATAGTTTTGCACCTAGCAATCTCTAGAAAACTCCCTGGATTTGAATAGGATTAAAGTAGATGAACAGATAAAGTATAACTAAAGCAACATCAGAGATGTTTTAATGAAAATGGAGGTCTCAATGTCAACGGTCAGACCCTTATGAGACATCCTCTTTATGTGGATAATCTGCCTTGAATTCTGGTTTCTTGTTAATATAGGAATATTTATAAAGTTTTTATGTGGCTTTGTTATAAAAAAATGGTAACAACTTAAACATTTTTATTGATTCCAACGTTACGTGAAGTTTTATGATAGTGTCAGAAGGGGGAAAGAACGATGAAAAAGGTGTATCCAATCGGCGAGATTGCGGAAAAAACGGGTCAAACAATACGAACTCTTCACTATTAAGATGAATTTTGGATTTTGAAGCTGTCACGTATATCGAGTTCTGGACGCTGATTTTACAGTGAAGATGAGATGATTACATTACAAAAGATTGTGGCACTGAAGTTTTTAGGTTTTTCCCTTGAAGAAATTAATCCATCTCCCTTTTCCAAAGAAGAAGAGGAGTGGGTTGCAAAAGCTGTTGAAATATTTTTAGAGAACGAAGGGGGCGAACTGAATGGATAAGAATCGTAATACACCAAGTATAGACAATTGGAAAGCTTTCTGGGAGTTAATCAAAAGCACGAATCCGCCAAAATGGATTTTTGTCACTGCTATTACTCTTAGTTTGATTGAGACAGGAGTTGGACTCATTGTACCATGGTTTACTAAGTCTCTTGTTGACCAGATTGCTGCATCTACGGTAGAAACCTCGATTATTATTTTGCTAGCTGCTTCATTTATTGTTCAAACGGTATCTTCTGGCTTTTCCTACTACTTTCTAACTTATATAGGAGAATATGTTGTTGCGGCGATTCGTAAAAAGCTTTGGGATCAAGTTTTGTTGTTGCCCATCCCTTTTTTCGACAAGCATCAATCCGGAGAAACGATGAGTCGAATTACTCAAGACACAAACACGGTAAAAATGCTTATCACCCAACACTTAGTTACGTTTCTGACTGGATTCATTTCGGTCATAGGGGCGATTGCCATCCTTCTCATTATCGATTGGAAAATAACACTTATCATGGTAACGGCTGTTCCCGTTTCACTCTTGCTTCTTTGGCCATTTGGGCAAAAAATGTACAAAATTTCAAAAGCTACCCAGGATGAAATGGCCAGTTTTTCTGCCCATCTTGGCAGAGTTTTATCCGATATTCGTCTTGTAAAAGCTTACTGTGCAGAGAAAGCAGAGCAAAAAAACGGAGAACAAGGGATTCGTCATTTATTTCAGTTTGGTTTAAAAGAAGCGAGAATACAGGCTGCCATTTCCCCTTTTATGACGTTTGTGATGATGTTCGTGTTAGTCATCTTAATCGGTTATGGCGGCGTTCGCGTAGCTTCAGGCACGCTTTCGGCTGGCTCTCTTGTAGCTATCATTATTTACATGTTTCAAATCGTTTTTCCTTTTAGCCAAATGGCTGTATTTTTCACCTCATTTCAAAAAGCAATGGGCGCAACAGAACGAATCCAAAGCATTTTATCCTTAGAGAAAGAACCAAGTGACAGCTTACTTACGGTGCAAAATCCTGAGCAAGACATACATTTTCGAAATGTTTCTTTTTCTTATAAAAAGGGAGAGCCTGTACTCAAACAAGTAACGCTCAATATTCCTGCAGGGAAAACAACGGCTATTGTTGGTCCGAGCGGCGGTGGGAAAACAACATTGTTTGCTTTGTTAGAGCGATTTTACACACCCGATGAAGGAGAAATATTGCTTGGTGAAACAAATATTGAAAATTTTCACTTACATTCGTGGCGCAGTCAAATCGGTTATGTCTCTCAAGAAAGTCCAATTATGTCAGGAACGATACACGACAATATTTGTTATGGGCTAAATAGAGACGTTTCCGATGAAGAAATAGAACGAGCTGCCAAACTGGCCAATGCAGCAGAATTTATCGATAGGCTCCCAAAAGGGTATTTGACTGAAGTTGGGGAACGGGGAATTAAATTATCAGGTGGACAGCGACAGAGAATTGCCATTGCCCGCGCTCTTATACGCAACCCAAAAATTCTTCTTCTTGATGAAGCAACCTCAAACCTAGACAGCTCATCGGAAGTTCTTGTTCAAAAGGCCTTGCAGCGGCTAATGGAAGGAAGAACAACACTTGTCATTGCTCATCGACTTTCAACCGTTATCGGCGCAGACCAAATCATCGTATTAGAGAACGGAACCATCACCGGGACCGGAACACATAGCGAATTACTCCAAACCCATCCGCTTTACAGAGAATTGGCCGAACAACAACTACAAACAATATCGGAGTAAACACAAAAATAAATTTTTTAGGGGCGTTACGGGTGCGACTTCGATGTTAAATTTTTTATACTCAAGTTTTCTTCTCCAGCAACTCACTGCAAGATTTTCAATCTTACCCAAAAGTCCAACTTAATCAAATACTTGCTCTCAATGTCAAACAAGCAATGAAGGGAGCGATGTTTGAATCAAAAGGTAATCAATTGCCCCGCATGGAATCATAATACGTACTTCTTGGTAGATCTAACACTTCACAAAGGGTTTGAACGGGATGTTGATCTTTAAACTGATCGATCACTTCAACTAGTTCTTGGCTATTTATTTTTTGGCGAATATGGCCATAGCCTTTTTTAAAATTTCATTCTCCTCTTGTAAGCGACGTAGTTGTTTTTGTAACTTGGCATAATCATCTGGTGTGACAGTTGATCCATCTTCCAAGTTCATAGGAGAAGATCTCTTAATCCATTTATAAATGCTTACTTCAGAAACGCCATATTCGCTACTTAAGTTTTTAACAGAAGTACCTAAGTGATAAAGTTCAACAACCGTTCTCTTGAAATCGTCATTAAATGATTTTGACACTACTTTCCCCATAAGGACACATCCTTTCACTTTATAGTCTTGTCAATTTATCAAGAACTTAACTAAGATGTGTCCATGAAATTATACTAACACCAGTGATTAAAATTATTTTTCATTATAAAAATTTTTGAAAACTCACGGATTGTCTAAAAAACTTTGGGAAAGGGTTGAAGATAAGAATTATCGGAAATGTGGTACAGAAAAGAAATTTGAGGTGTTTAAGAAGGTGCAAGCAATTGTCGTTACTTTCGTATGGAAGTCCGAACTCCATACGGAAAATGTTGCTATTATGCATTGAAAGCCTCTAACAAACGATTGACTCGAAAGGAAGCCGAGGAAATGGTTCGCAAGATGGTCCATAAGTATGAAGACCATCGAATGTATAGAGAATGGTTGAAAAAGGATTTGATTTTTATTTGTAGAAATTATCTGTATGGAAAATCTTTCTTTTTAGAAAGGAAGTAATAAGATGCGACAAATCATTGCTCTAGGCGGCGGAGGGTTCTCAATGGAACCGGATAACCCGTTATTAGATCTGTACATATTGAAACAAGCAAAGAAAACTACTCCAAAGATTTGTTTTATCCCTACTGCAAGCGGGGATTCAGATATTTATATATCAAGGTATTATAACTTTTTTAATAAACAAAATTGTAACCCTTCTCATTTATCTTTATTTAAACCGCCAACAAGAGATTTAGAGGGGTTTTTACTGGAGAAGGATATTATTTATGTTGGTGGAGGAAATACAAGAAACTTATTAGTTTTATGGAAAGAGTGGGGGTTAGATAATATTTTGAGAAAAGCTTGGAACCAAGGGATTGTTTTAGCTGGTATTAGTGCTGGTTCTATATGTTGGTTCGAGGAAGGCGTCACAGATTCATTTGGAGAAGGATTAGAACCAATTAAATGCTTAGGTTTTCTAAAGGGCAGTAATTGTCCGCATTATGATGGAGAGTCAGACAGAAGACCTTCGTATCATAAACTAATTGATTCTGGAGACTTACAAGCTGGTATTGCAGCGGATGATGGAGTTGCTATCCATTATATAGAACAAAACATAAGTAATATAGTTAGTTCTAGACCAAAGGCAAAGGCTTATAAGGTTTATTTAAATCACAAGGATATGAAGGTTATTGAGGAAGAGCTTCAGACGAATTTTTTGGGTGAAATGAGAAATTAGTACCCAGAAAGTTTGAATAATTGGTAAAATTCTTTTATACATAAAGATACAATGGAGGGGAAAAGGGATGGGACTATCAGAACAGCTAATCAAGAAGATATTCCGCAACTTTTAAATTTAATGTATCAATACATTGTGGATTTTTATAAAAGACCTAAACCAACGGAAGAGTCACTTAAAGGATTGATGCAACATGTGCTGGATAACCCTTCCAGCGGAATACAATTTATTGTAGAACAAGATGGAAGAGTATTGGGTTTTGCAACCCTGTATTTCTCCTTTAGCACTCTTCAGGTGAAATAAATGGCTATTTTAAATGATTTGTTTGTTATACCCGAAGCAAGAGGGCAAAAACTAGGTGAGAAACTGTTTAAAACGTGCTTGTCTTATATAAGAGAGAATAATTTTGCCTGTATGACATGGGAAACTGCAAAGGATAATTTAGTTGCTCAATCTCTTTACAACAAAATGGGAGGTCAATTGTCTGAATGGTTAGTTTATGAAATCAGTTAGTGTATCCAATAGTTTTTTATTAAGCTATCCTGAAAATTAATATTTTCATTCATCTGATGGTGCCGTATAGATGTGGCATGGGTGGCTATGATTCAAAAAGTTATTATCAACAAAAGGGGGGATTTTATAGTGTTAGACAAGAAAAAAGTAGGAAATATATTAGGTGTCACGTCTTTGTTGCCTGTAATCATAAGTATCATTATTTTCTATGTTGAAAGAGGTCCAAATGCTGATGTTTATTTCGTGATCACAATTTATGGCATCTTATCAATTATTGGTATTTTATTCGCGGTGTTCTCGTGGTTGATGACGAAACGTTTCTTTCTGCCAATTATCAGCTTGATAGGAAATGGAGCGGTTTTGGCCATTACTTTTCTTTTGCTATTGGCAATGGGGATTAGTGAACCATAAAAAAATATTCTTATTCAAAGATTCTGCCCGTAGTTGCAATCTTTCTTTTTCTCCTGTAAATACACGAAAGTAGGTGGCATATAAAATATAAAAATGGAAATGAGTAAGTTTATACTTCATGGCGATATATTGATTATGAAAGTAAAGATTGATGGTGTTGATTATACATTTAGCATTAGGTGGAAAGCACCGAAGAAACCTTATGATGAAACTTGGGAACTTGTATCATATGCGAAAAATTCGACTGGTGAAAAAGATTTAAGTGAAGAACAAATTAAGAAGTTTATGGATACAGTTAATCCTAAAATGAATTGGAATATAGCAAATTTTCAAAAGTAAACTTCTTGAACTAACGGGTGTTTAGTTTAGTAAAAGATAAAAGGAGCATACATATTATACATGACTAATATGTACGTTCCTTTATTTTTTAAGTCTTTTTATAATTTAGGTCTTGATAAGCAATGGGTTCTTTTTTATTTGCTAAATTATCAACATTATTGTTTAACAGAGCTTAAATTTTAAATTAAGTCTTAAATATTATAAGTGAGCCACAAATGTAAATAAGTTTAGATTGAAAAACAGACATAAGTAAGCTTAAAATTCTGCAAAACATGCTTGCTTCCTCGAATACGCTCCTCATTTCATATTCTGTATAACCTGATATATGGTGTGGAGAATCCAGAATGGAAAAAGTATGATGCTCCTTATTATCCGCTTGAATTTTGTACCTTTGGAAAGTTTTCTAAGAAAATGGGAAGAAAAAATGAATGTTACGGATGTACCAAGCCAAATGATTATGGAATATCAAGGTCAAATTATAGGCATGGTTAGCTATTATTGGGAGGATAAGCGTACACAATGGCTTGAAATTGGGATCGTCATATATTCTCCTGATCATTGGAATGGTGGATTTGGAACGGAAGCATTATCTTTATGGATTGACTATCTCTTTGAAAATCTACCCATCGAGAGAGTGGGGCTGACGACTTGGTCTGGAAATCAACGAATGATAAGATGTGCGGAAAAATTAGGAATGCAATTAGAAGGGAGAATGAGAAAATGCCGCTACTATAATGGCGAATACTATGATTCCATTCGGATGGGTATTCTTCGAGAGGAATGGGATGAGTTTAAAAAGAATAATCCTTTATTCAACTTCCATGAAAGAACGTGTTAACTTTTATCATCTGTGGTGAGGCTCGTTTGATGGTTAGCTACGGGCGACATTAGCTGAATAAGAAAATTATTCAACTCGTGGTTAATTGGCTCATTCAAACTACCAATTAGAACATAAACTGGTGAGTTTTGTTACAATGTTAAATTAACATATTTAAGTTAAACAACAGGAAGGTGTAATACAATGACATATTTTATGTACATATTTTGCTTAATAGTATGGGGACTTAATTTTATTGCGGTGAATTGATATGTTTAAAGATGCCGCTCATTCCGTCATGATTAGCTTTCATGAAGAACCATCCAAGTATGCTTCTGAGTCTATTTCCTTCTATGAAACGAAAATTATTAACAAACTTTTTGATCTAGCAAAAAAATATAATCCTTGTAATATTACGACATAACCTAAATTAAGAAAGGATGATTTGTATGAACACTGAATCAAATGTCAATGTAAGGGTCACTCGTCAATTTAGCGTATCTCCTGAGAAAGTTTTCGACGCTTGGCTGGATCCTGAGATGATTGGCAAGTGGATGTTCGGACCTGATCTCCGTGATGAAGAAGTGCTGCGCATTTCCCTCGACCCGCGCGTAGGAGGATCGTTTTCTTTCGTTGTGCGTCGACAAGGGCAGGAAATTGATCATGTAGGGGAGTATCTTAAGATGGACCGGCCTCGCCGTCTCGTGTTCACCTGGGGGGTGGCGGACGTAGAGGGAAGCTCACGTGTGATGATCGACATCGTACCGCTGAAGAATGGGAGTGAGCTCACCTTGACCCACGAGTTGCATTCGGACTGGGCGGACTTCGCGGGCCGTACCAAGGATGCCTGGACAAAAATGCTCGATGTGCTAGCAGAGAAACTTAGCTAAGAGATAAAACCATACGAAGGAGTATTTAAAGTAGATCATTCGGGTGGGATGCGGTGAGATTGAATAGGAATACTTGAGACTTACCGATGGGTAGTTCAAAATAGACGAGAAAGGTATGAGTTTTGCGTTCGTTCTAGCATTGATCTAAATGAGAAAAATCGACTCATTGCGGGTTAGATTTTTTAAAGATCAGCACTTACTGGCTGTGTTTTCCATTTTAAAAAGTAAAATATGCCAAAAAAATAAGCTGTTTGAACATATTTGTAGCTAATATGTTCAAACAGCTTTTTTATATTCATTAGACAAAAAAACAACTTTTCCTCATCTAAGGTACTGCCGCAGTATAGCTAGCTAATGAGTTTTGTTAGTTACAATAAGTATTGTTTTTTTATTCGGCTTCAGCCGTTTTAAGCATTTGAAACATCGGTAGCATCACCAGAATGCCAATAATGAAGATTGCGGCAGAGGCCTGATAAATCGTAAAAAGGGAGAATTGTTTTTTCAACAGACCAGCCAAGCTCATCGTAATAACCATCGATCCCATGAACAGTGGGGTTAATATTCCGTTAACACGACCTACGAACGTTTCGTCGGTATTATTTAGTATAATCGTGTTTATGCCGATATGGAGAGCAGGCATGAATAGACCGATAAAAAATTCAGCCAACAAGGTCAGCCAGAACATGGTAGACCAACCCATAACAAAAATTCCTGCAGCCATACTTCCCATCCCCAGCATCAGCAGGACGTGCGGCGCAATCCGATTGGAAAATACCATCGCTAAAGCGCCACCGATGATCATCGCTGCTCCATGGGCTGCAAACAGCCATTGCAAGTATTCTTCTTCCAGACCAAGACGCTCTGTTACAAGAAAGATGGCCAACGGGTGGATTAATCCAAGCCCAAACCCAGCAGCCATGAAGCCGCCTCCCAAAGTCACAAGAATCTTGCGCGACCACACATATTGAAAGCCGAGCTTCATTTCATGCCAGAGCGATGTCTCACTTTCGTCCTTTTTCTCTATCCGATCGGGAGGCAATAAGGTCAGTACAAGAGCAGATAATAGAAATGCTATACCTACTACCGCCATAGAGATGTTGATACCGAATTGTTGAAAGACGAAGGTGCCTAATATCGGACCAATGATCATGAAAATAGCCATCATTGTCTGGAATAAGGACATTCCCGCCTGCATCTGTTCTCCAGAAACGTGTACTTTAAACAGCTTCATCCCCGAAGGCTGAGAGAACTGCGATAGGATGGCGGAGACGAATGTTGCGAGAAAAACCGCCTTCCATGTGCTAAACAGGAGCGCCATTAATATGACAAAAATCGATAGAGCACTCAAAAGGTCGCACCAGATCATCGTTCGTTTCGGTCGCCAACGGTCGGCGAACGTACCGCCAATAAAGGAGAAGATAAAAATCGGTGCAAATTCGGCTACTGATATAAGTGAGACGGCAAGTGGATCCCCATTTGTTTTCTCCGTAACAAACAATAGAATCGCAAAGTTACGTACCCAAATGCCAATCTGAATAAACAAGCCAGCCGTCATAATCGTTTGGATGAAACGATTACGTAATAGTGAAACCATAGAAGGATTTGTGTTTGTTGATGACATCAGAATGACCTCTCTAATTTTTAAAATGTAAAAACAATATAAATTCTAGTCTCGACAAACGAGCGAATATATGTTCCTATTACCAAATCAATTATCTGTGATTGGAAACAGATTGTCAACTGTTACCATTTTATCTTTTAAACAGAAATATTCACATAAGAAATCCTTGTTTTTGGAACTACTTATGGCGTTGCAGAGAGAATATAAGATAAAGTAAAACGCTTGAAGCGAAAATGAAAAAGCTTCGTAAAAGTATATTTTAGCCAGATGAAAAACAAAAATGGATCCCAAGGCACAACTTTAACCATTCAATGGGTAAAGGGGAATGGACATTAAAAAATACACAAAGAAACAAATATAAATATTGTATTAAGTGGCATTGGCTTAAAAATAAGGATCGTAGATGATTCGAAAACAGGTTTGAAATAGATTCTGCACATTAGGCTGAATGAAAACGAACTCGTACGAGGAGCGGAGGTACCCTAAATGGTAATGAGCATAGGAGTAGGGTTTATGATGAGAATGCGAGCGTTTGTTAACAGCTTCAAATATTTCACAAAAATGTAAAAAATTTTTAGCATATAGGATGGATGAAATTCTTATGGTTACTTAAGATGATGATAAGGAAAACGAGTGGCATTTTTAAAATGATGGAAGAATACCGCTTGAATATATACTTCTATTCTCAAAGGAGGAAATACAATGGTCATTTTAGAGGCTAGTAATATTGTTAAAATATACGGAGGATTTGGTGGTGAAAGTTCAACTACTGCGTTGGGCGGAGTGAGCCTATCCATTAATAAAGGAGAGTTTATTGCGATTATGGGCCCATCTGGAAGTGGTAAGACTACATTGCTTAATGTATTGAGTGGAATTGATAAGCCTACTTCAGGTGAAGTAATAATCGCAGGCAAAAAAATAAGTGAAATGGCAGTTGATGAATTAGCTCTGTTTCGTCGTAAACATTTAGGGTTCGTGTTTCAGGAATTTAACCTTTTAGATAGTTTAACAGTTAAAGAAAATATCATTCTTCCAATGATACTGGAAAAGAAAACATCAACCGAAATGGAAGAAAAAGTTCAAAGTCTTGCCAACCTTTTCGAGATTGAATCAATCCTAAATAAATATCCATATCACATATCTGGTGGACAGCAACAAAGAACGGCTGTTAGTCGAGCATTAGTGAACGAGCCTAGTATTATTTTTGCCGATGAGCCAACAGGAAACTTGGATTCTAAATCATCGGCAGTTATTATGGAATGCTTTGAAAAAATCGTTCACGAGCTTTCGACAACTGTTCTCCTTGTTACCCATGACGTTTTTGCAGCTAGCTATTGTCAGAAAGTTGTCTTTATAAAAGACGGTCTAATTCATTCCTACATCGTAAAAAAAGGAAGTAGAAAGGAGTTTATAAATCAAATCATGGATAACCTTGCTATCATAGGAGGAAGAAACCATGTCTTTTAATCAAATTGTGTGGAAAATGGCAAAGGTCCACTATAAAAAATATATTTTATACTTTTTATGCAACAGTTTTGCAGTCATGTTTTTCTTTATGTTTTCAACTGTTTATTTCAACGAGCAAGTAGTACGAGTTAAGAAGTTAGAATCGATCCAATATGTTTTAACAGTCCCAGGGGTTGCCCTTGTTGTTTTTACTGTTTTTTTCATTAGTTATGCACACAATATTTTTATAAAAAGAAGGAGAAGTGAGATCGGACTATTCATGACTTTAGGAATGTCCAATCGTGATATAAGCAAATTATTACTATTAGAAAATGTGATCATTGCCATCTTTTCGATTATTTCGGGTATTTTATCAGGAATAATATTTTCTAGACTATTTTTTTTACTACTAATGAATAGTGTGGGATTACAAGAGGTTCCTTTTCAATTAAATAGCAAAATGTTCGTATATTCGATCATTACTTTTTTAATCGTATTTTTCATTGCAGTTGGGCAATCACTCTTCCTCATACTTAAACGAAGTGTTATTCATAGCTTAAAAAGTGACAAGATTGCAGAAACAATAAAGATGAAAAATCCACTATTGGGTGGTGTAGGGCTGGCTATTATTATTGGATCCATTCTTGGGCTATATTATACGTATTCAGATCCTAAAGCGGGTGAGTTCCTGCTTTTTTGGGCAATTGCAACATTAATAGGATTGTACATTAGTCTTTATCAGTTTACTAGTTTATTTATAGAGCTTGCTAAAAAATACAAACCATTTTATTATCGTCGATTATTATTTATGGCGAGTCTAGATTACAAATTTAAGCAACTGACATCTATACTTATGCTCGTTACTGTCATGATAATGATAACTATACTGTATAGCACAATAATATTATCCACCTACATGTTAAATGAAAAGCAAGTAATTGATAGGAATCCTTTTGATATAGCATTTATCCAAACAGAAAATAAAAATAACTTGGCTTTAGAAGATCTTTACTCAATCGTTGACCAAAAAGAAAATCCCGTCCAAAAACATCTGGTGATACCGATATATACCTATTATCAAAAACAACCATACAGTGACTGGTCCTACGTCTATCATTTTATGGCAGTGGACCATTTTAATCAGTTAACTTCCAATCAGTTTAAATTACAAGATAATGAATTTGTATACTATATAAATGATGACCCAGAAAGCGAAGGAAGTGGTAATGATTATAATCAAGATGTTATCTTTCCAATCAGAAATGAGAATGTAACTTACACACGAAAGGAAACAATTATAGAAAAAAACATCAACAACCTAAGTAATCTTCATGACTTTATAATTGTAAGTAATTCCGAATTCGAGTCTCTAAAAGATAAATTAGATGGTTTTGAATCAAATCTTCATTTAATCAATGTTGCAAACTGGAAAAAGACAACTAATACTGTTGAGAGACTAGAAAAGAGTTTTAAAAGCTACAATGTAAACACTCCACCAATTGTTGATGTTCGGGTAGAGAATGCTTCAGAAGAAGACTTATTTCAGGTTGCCTCTAAAGTGGAAGATTATAATCACAACAAAAATTCTAATGGTATATTATTCTTTGTAACCTGTTTTTTAAGTGTCATTTTCTTCTTTGGATCGTTTACTCTATTATATTTAAATCTTTTTTCCGAGATTGATAAGGAAAAAGACAAGTATAAAAAACTTAAATATATAGGGGTTACTACGAAGGAAGTAAATCGAATCATTTCAAGAGAGATAACAACCCTATTTTTTGTCCCAACCCTTGTTGGAACTACCTTAGCTTTCCTTTACATCGTTGCTATGGCAAAGGATATTGGTGGAATCACAAAAAATCCTGAGATACTATTACACTTCCTCATTGTTGCAGTAATCTACCATTCCATACAAGTAGGATTTTTCCTATATGGCAGAAAGAAAATGTTTTACTATCTAACTGGACATTAATGTAAGTGTTCAGGTTAGCGGAGGAAGGACTACATAAAAAAGAGAGTTTAAGTTAATTGGAAAAAGAATATTTTTCTATTGTAATTCAACAGTTTAAACATTTTAAAGAACGAGCGGAACAATGAGTTACACTTGGGGCCAAGTGGTACAACATTTCCCTGCAGTTATCCTCAAGATTGTCAAACGAAAACTAAGTATGTACAAAGCTTCTTGTCTTTTTGTACATTATTTTTTGTCTTTCTTGGATTTAATACCAACCAAAATAATTCTGTCAATTATATGTGGATCAATACCGATAAAATGATTTACAATTTGAACAATGTTCGTTTTAAAGGTGAAGGTGGGCGAAGTATAATGATTTACAAGAGTGCTAATTTCCAACACATAATGACATCAATGGAGATGTTGACTCTTACTATGTTTTTAGATGAGACGTTTCCTTTAAATGGTAAAATGAGTATGTAGATTGTTAACAAATGTACTTACATTAGCAGGGCAGGGGTGAATATATGAAATTTGCTACTAAAATAATGATGCTATTACTTATTGTTTTCCTAATGGCTTGTAGTAAACAACTAGAAAGTGGAAAATTGATTCATGAAGAGCAAACTACCACAAGTGGTCAATGGGTAGGAGGGAGTACAGTAATAGTAGCTTATAATGATAAGGAATTTGAAGATTTATGGAACTCTTTTAACATTGAAGAAAACCGTCCTGATGTTAATTTTGATAAAGATGCTATATTATTTGCACATACAATGGAAAACTCTTGTCCCAAACAAATCAGTAAGTTTCAACTAAGTGATGACGGTAAAAAGTTAATTATTGAAACATCTCAAAAAGGGTCTTATTGTAATGACATTGGTATTCCAAAGTTATTTGTGTTTCAAATGGAAAAAGATATGCTGGATCGTGTGGAGACAATATCTTTTGAAGGAAAATCTTTTGCTCATAGGTGACTAGAATGTTTTTTTAGTGGCAATAAAAACCGCTGAAAATTCTAACATTTTATGGCAGTGGACCATTTTAATCAGTTAACTTCCAATCAGCTTAAATTCACCCGAAGAAATTCCAACAGATGAAAATATTATAAAAGTTGAATGGGTAGATTTAGAATTAGCAGATGAATTAATGCCATATCATCCTGAAGGAATATCTAAATTAATTAGAAATACTGGAGCAAAATACACATTACAAAAATAAGAAAGATAAATTGCTATAAACTAAGAATAGAATAAATGAATTTATTTGCATATTGAGTGGATATATTTGTGTCAAAAAGCTGACAGAATTATTCCAGGATTAAAAACGCGAAAAATCGCGTTTTTGCATTTTTTGTTCAGTCATCATATATTATGTTGCTAAAATTTTTATTATAGAATACATGAAATTATAATATATTGACGTATTTTCAGAACAATATGAAGTTACAGAGCTGCTCTAAATAGAGCAGTTTATTTTTTTATTCAAAAATAATTTTTGATTTAATTTCCATATTTTAATAGATGTACATAATTATTTCAAGGATATTACAATTATTGTGTGTTATCCGGATAACCAGAAACTGCTTGAAAGGATAACATCGAAACATCATGAATGGAGAAGGTTAAGGATTTTTTCTAAGACTTTATCCATTTTACTACCCTATAACAAGTAACTGGGCTTCTTCTATCACATGGAATACACAGCCGACTATTGGAGCTTCTCCAGAGTCAACCACGACGAGTAATTCTGTTAACACCTACTGGCAGTGGGAAATAACGCAATTAATCAAAGATTGGTACAACGGCGTACAACCAAACTACGGGTTCATGTTAAAACAACAAAATGAGACTACGTCTCCATATCGTACCTTTAACACAGTTAATAGTGGAAATAATACACCAAGAATTACGATTAACTATACGGTTGATCCTATTGTAGCCGGCCAAGCTCTAACTTTTCCCATGCCTTTCGGGACAGATACACAGGCCCAAACTCTTTTGTCCATAGCATTGAGACGGAAGAGGAAGAGCCTTGCCCGTGAATTCGGTCATAGTAACGCTCTGAAAATTTGGCTAATCTCTCGATTATGTTATCGACAGAGCCATTCTCTAATAAATGTTCTAACCTCCCTAGATTACAAAGCGTTTGTTGCCGAACTTTATTGTCTACACGAAATGTACGACATATTTGTAAATACTCGCGAACAGAACCATCTTTATCATAACACTACCTACACGTATGACCATCAAGGAAGAAGAATCAGTAAAACAACGTCATCTGGAACGACTTACTACCACTATGACGGTGACTCGATTCGATTGTTGTATGAAACAGATGAAAACAACAACATCATTACGGAATATACTTGGGATGAAAATGGTCAACCACTTACGATGACGAGAAATGGTGTAACGTATCATTATCATGTAAATGGTCACGGTGACGTAACGGCATTAACCGATGCCAATGGAAATATTGTTGCGGAATATGAGTACGATGCATGGGGAAATGTCCTTTCACAAACTGGCTCAATGGCATCACAGAATCCAATACGGTATACAGGGTACTATTTCGATGAAGAAACAGACCTATACTATTTGATGGCGCGTTATTATGATGCCAATATCGGTCGTTTCCTCACAAGAGATTCGTTTCATGGGTTTGAGGATGATCCGCAATCTTTAAACTTATATTCTTATACAAAGAATAATCCAGTAATATACGTTGATCATGATGGACACAATCCATTGCTGATAGCCGCGGCTAGAATGATAATAAGATATGCGGCCCCTCAATTAAAAAAATGGGGCTTAAAAGCAGCAACAAAAATAGCCACTTATGCAAAACGTGTATTAAATAAATTTACAAAAGAGTTTGATATTAGAGTTAATCCTCATTCAGACCAGATTGTATTAGTTTTAAAAAAGCAACGAAAAAAAGGAGAAGATGCCCGAATATTTTCCTTAGACTATCATCATTTACCAGCCATTAAAAATAAAAAAGGGCTACCACAACCTGGTAGGATTTTTCATTATCATATAGCTCCAAACCCTAAAATACATTATGTTTTTGGATGGTCTGTAAAAAGAGGATATTATGTTCCTAAACATCCTCTCTACAGATTAGTTTAATAAAAAGGGGAGAATTTTTGAATTATGTATACCTTAAATGTTCAAAATTATAAAATCTGTAACGGCTGCAAACAAAAAAAAATAATGGATATTGTCCAATTACAAAATAAAACGAAGTGTCCAATCCAAACACACTTTCGTTATACTATAGAAGAGGGAATAAAAAATAGATTTTATATTAGCCAAACTTCAGAAAATATAAGCTTTTTATCTCAATTCTTATTAGATTTGAATCAATTTCCAATATATATATTGATTCAAATGAATGACTTTTCTATAAGTGAAGGGTTGGGAGAAAAGCTTTTAAATTGGCTATATCTAAGAAACAGTCAAATTCATTTTTTTGATTATAACGGAATAATAATGAGCGAACCTAATTCTGTAGTAAATGGGTATTGCCTGATCAAAATAACAAGCTTAAATTGTACCGATGCATCTGATTTAATTGATTTTCTTTTCCCATTCTTCACAAGTAACGAATTTGTGAGCTTTTGGTTAGGAGAACTCCCTTGTTTTATAGTTTATAATAATCACATTTTTCTAGATGTTCAAAATGCAGTAATTATAGTTGGTTATGATGGTGATGGTATAGATTTTTTAGATAAAAAAAATCAATGGAATTACGAAAAATTTTGTAGAACCTTAAGTGATGTTTTTATAATTAAAAACTATAATGAGGTAACATTTGATACAAAATATTGTAGTATAAATAGATATTAAATTTTGCAACATCGATCCGAAATCTTTAAACCAATATGCGTATGCCCATGGAAATCCTGTACGTTATGTTGACCATGATGGTAATTGGGTGTGGCTTGTGTTTAATGCAGCTTTGGCTACGTATGACGGATATAAAGCTTATAAGAAAGCTAAAGCAGAAGGGAAAAGAGGATACAAACTATGGTCTGCTGTTGCCTGGGCGGTTGCAGGTAATTATATAAAAGTTGGTAAAATAAGCAAATATTTAAAACTTGCCAGAACTTCGAAAAAAGTTAGAATAACTACTGCTCAAGCAACTGCTTTAGCAAATAGTTTGGGAAAAAAGACAAGCTATAAATCTCATGGTCAACCAGTATTTAAAAAGGGTAATAGGTATATCACTCCTGATGTTGACTCTCATAGTGGTGGTGTATGGAAAATAGCAACATCAGTAAAGAATTTAGGAAGTAAAAAAACAAGACTTGGAACATATGATGCTAACTTAAAAAGGATTGGTGATTAAGTGTTCTATTGGAGAGTAACTAAATACAACCCCCTATATCGTAATGAAAGAGATGTTTATCTAAAAGATGAATGGACATCTTTTTCAGATGTTGATGGAATCAATTTAACTATGGATGAGTATTTATTGACAGAAAATGCTTATGTGAATGCAGTTTTTCATTTCATGAGTGATATGGGTATTACGACTTTAGAAATATCTGATCTAGAGAAATACAATTTAGAAGAAATAGGTCAGAGTGGACAAATACTATATCCAAACGAAATGATTAGTCTTTTTAATTCAATACATGAAAGGGATATTATTAGCATTAAGAACATTGGACATGTATGCAGACTAGTATTAAGAGAAGTTCTCTGGTGTAAACTTAAATATCAACACAGTTTTTTTGTTCATTTTGGTTTTGATTACTATATGTACATTGGTTGTTCGTTGAAATGTGACAAGGCTATCGAAAAAATTATTAAGTCAGGGCTATTCGTCGAACTTTGTGAATCACCGTATAGCTAATAAAAATTTTCAAGGGGCTCTAAAAAGTCAGTGTAGCTGACTTTTTATTGGTACTGTGATTAAACGTTCACAAAATTAGAAGATCTTTATTAACAACATCTTTGAAATCAAGTCTTCATGAAAAGTATGCATATAAAGTGGGTATAATTCTGTCATAAAATTTGACACAATTATACCCACTTAAAAATGATATTTAGCATAAAAAGGGATAATTCTGTCACTAATGTTGGTATAATTCTGTCAATTTACAGCATACGCAAATAATAATCCAATTATGTATGTTGACCCTGATGGTCATTTCGCAGTTGTAATCCCTGCTGCAGCGTATGCTGCACTAGTAGCAGTTTTAGGTGCAGCACTTGTTTATTATGCTATAAAAACGATAGAGGCTATTGTTCCTTTAATAAACCAAAGTTTTGCAAGAGTAAAGTCGAGACCTAATTATAGATCGAGATATGAATTGCATCATATAGTCGCCCAAACAGCAGCACCTGCAAGAAATATATAAAAAAAGGTTAGAATAGGTATTAACAGTAGCTTAAACCTGGTAAATTTAAAAACGGGATTTCATAGGAGACTTCACAGAAAACAATACTTTCATGCAGTAAACAGTATAGTTAATAGAGCTTATGTTCCTAGTTATAGTTATACAAGAAATAAAAAAAGGGTTAAAGCTTCCCTTAAATTTATAAAAACCTGGCTTTCGGTTAGAAGTAAACTCGCTCCATTTTAATAAAGAATAATTAAGATTAATTGCGGGTAGACTTTAGTATGAATGATGACATTTGTGCTAAATGTTTACCCGTAATGATAAAACATGAGGGATGGTTGTTATGCTCCTACAAATGGAAATAATAAAAAAACTTAAAACCTCTCATCAGATTAGATGTTCCAAAAATAATCATTTTTTATGTCACACCATGGAAAGAAAAACAGTCATTTATCGACAAGATAATTGGGAAATAGTTAAAGAAATTAAAAGGCCTAGCTATCCAGCAAACATACGATTTTTCAATAATGATAACCACTTGTTAATAAATAGTACAGATGGTCAAATCTATATATATGATACAAATAATTTCGAAAAGATAAATGAATTTAGATCAAGAAAAAATTTTCGACTAATAGAAGGAGATATAAACATTACTAATGACAACCGACAAATTATTCTCCCAGTTATAAGTGAAGATAAGGCACAAATTGGGGTTATTAACATACAAACAGGAGAAAGAAAATTATTTACTAACTTTCAATACGAAGATAACATTCTGGAATACAATCAATATATTTCTTCTGAAAAAAAACACTTATTCACCCTTACTTTTATTAATTTAAAAGGATTTTATGAGAACAAATTAGTGAAAGTATCAGATCCTATAGAGGAAAGTTTTATTGAAGAAATATACAACAAGCGAATTATGATATGGGAAAAAGCTTTATATAATCCAATATTTGAGCACTATATTTTAGTTAATGAAACTGAAATCATTTTAATAAATAAAGAATTTGACAAGATAATAAATAGGAAATCCATATCGAATGGCAAAGATATTGGTTATTTCTATCACGTTGGCTTATCTAATGACGGTAATTACATATTATTAACTTTTAGTAAATATATTTTTATTCTTAAATATGACGATTTATCAATTGTGAGATCAGATAAAATCCCATATGCTTGCTTTGGAGAATTTAGTTCTGATGATCATCATCTTTACATCGGAACATGGAAAGAAGGATATATACTTAAAAACAACTTATAATACTCTGTATGAGAGTGAAGATTTACAGTGGCTTTCTTATCTCGAATAAAAATTATATTGTTAATGGTAATATTATGGAAAATATTGAAAAGCCATTAGGCTCTGTAAATAGAGCGATCATGTCCTTCTTCTATGAAATAATAACAATTTGACAGAGCCCATGACCTTTATCAACAATCAACAGCTGCAGGTATATATCTGCCACTTATATTTACACATTACACCAACATTACATACAATTGACAAAGTTATACGTGCTCAATCTACGATTTAAGACGTATGAAACAGACGAAAACAACAACAGCATTGCTGAATATACATGGGATGATAACGGTCAACCACTTACGATAACGAAAAACGGTGTAACGTATCATTATAATGTAAACGGACACGGTGATGTAACGGCATTAACGGATGCCAACGGAAACATTGTCGCTGAATATGAATACGATGCGTGGGGGAATGTCCTTTCACAAACTGGCTCAATGGCATCACAGAATCCATTACGATATGCGGGATACTATTATGATGATGAAACAAAATTATATTATTTGACATCCCGTTATTATGATCCAAGCATTGGAAGGTTTTTAACAAGAGATACATTCCACGGTTTTGAAGATGATGCCATAGGGCTTAATCAGTACGTTTATACAAAAAATAATCCTGTTATCTTTATTGATCCTGACGGTCACTGGATTTGGATAGTCGTTCAAGCTGGATTGGCAGTATTAAGATTTGCAACCCCATTACTAACAAGAGCAGGTCCTTGGATGGCGAGAACAAAAATCGTAAAATATGCTGAACAGGTCTTGAAACCATTTAAGTCTGATTATTGGAAAAAGAACGGAATAGATATTGATATTAGCATGTCAAAAAATCATGTAGTGAAGATAATTAAGAAAGGTTATGGACGTATTTTTTCATTGGATTACCATAGACTTCCCGAAATCAAAAACAAAAAAGGTAAGTCTTTGCAGAGTAAAGTATGGCACTACCATATATATCCTAAACCTGATATACACCATGTTTTTAGATTATCAGTTCCTCAGGGGTACAACATACCTAATTCTTGGAAGTACCGATGGGCACCTTTTTAACACTAGGTAAATTTAGAGACTAAAGTCTATCTTATTTGACGTATAATGAAATGTGCAGAGTAGTTAGTGTAGCGTAATTACTCTACGCCTATATAAAAAACCTGTTACTAATTACTATATTTGTTTCTAAAGTTGATTTTGGTAGGAAATTCTAGGAAAGGGGGATAAAGTGTGAAAATGAAAGCACAAATAGGGTACTTTCCAGACTATTTATATATTGGATATTTTCCATTTGAAGTAAACGGACCAAGTAAGTATGTATTTAAGTTTGGAGAATTTAGTTTGTTGGAGATGGGAGAAAAATTAATTCCACAATGGATGAACCAATTGTCAGCATATCCAATATATGTTTGCACCATATTTTCCCATCATGTCTACAAATTTTTTCAAGAAGACTGCAGTAAAAATGGGATAAGAATTACTTTTCAACAAAATTTTAACGATGAAATAGAATATCGAAACGTTCGAATTTTAAATATTGTAGAAATAAAAAATGCTAAGCAATTTAAAGATATCATGATTCATTTAGTAGACTGTTCAAGTGATTTAGTATTGTGGTCATCTAATAAAAAATCTTTTACAATCGAGAAAAGGCCTACGAAATATAACGGAAAAACTTATATGTTGGATAGGGTAATTGTTCGTATAAGTGAAGAATCAAGTGTATTTTGGATCGATACAGACTCCATATCCATCTATACTATTAGTAATGATGATAAATTTTCCGATTTTAGAAGAATTTGCGAAACGCTACCATCTTTTGTTGTACCTACGTTAACAACATACTATTAGAATCATTTACAAATGCTATGCATACATTTTTGGGAATTTTTAACAAATATTAACCAAAAACAGAATCTATTGCCTCAGAGAAATGCAAAGGAAAGAGAAAAATACAGATACGTTTGGTAGAGGAGGCCACATTTAATGTTCAGGGTGGAGTTAAGACTAGAACCAACAAGTGGAGATTTTGTTTTAACAAACAATAACGGAAATGAAATGAAATTCTCGATTTCTCCAGAAAACGTAGACGAAACTGAAAAGTTTGAGAATTTTCTAGTTGACTTTTTATTAAAGAAGAATCAATTTCCTCTATACTTGTATTTCTATGGAGGGCTCAATCTTCTATATGATTGAAGTAAAAAGGTTATTACAAAATAGAAGGTAACTTTGATTTACTTGATAGAATGTGGGCAATTTATAAAATTTCAATCAATACTCCCGAAAGTCTAGTGAAAATAATTCAAGAAACTTATTCTTTAGCTACATGGATAGATCCGTTTATC